>QCEM01000001.1 GCA_003280605.1 SAR116 cluster bacterium AG-355-O21
CAAACCCTGGCAAGCCCTGGCTTAGTCGCGCAACAGATCGATGGTGCGCATCAGCATCATCCGCGAGTTTTCAATCACCGAGACATTTGCTTCATAGCTGCGCTGTGCTTCGCGCATGTCAGAAACTTCGATCAGCGCATTCACATTTGGCACTTTCACATAGCCGTTTTCATCGGCCAGCGGGTGATGTGGTTGATGGCTGATTTTAAAATCACTTTTGTCCTCGCCAACCCGTGCCACCTTCACCAGATTGGCGTCGACGTTGCGATCCATGAAGTTTTTGAAGGTGATGATTTTACGCCGATAAGGATCGTCGCCGGGGGCTGTCCCCATGGAGTTCACATTCGCAATATTTTCGGAGATGACGCGGATACGGGCGCTTTGGGCTTTCATACCCGACGCCGAAATCATCATTGCGTTATTAAGATCCATGATCCGTCCTCGTTAAAAAATATGTGCCTTAACCATGACCGCTGGCAAGCGCCATACGCAGCATACCGAGTTGTTTTTTATAGATATTTGTTGTCAGCTGATATTGTACATTGGTGTTTGAGAGGTTCATCAATTGCTCTTCAAGGATGACGCCATTGCCATTGGCACTGACTTCATAGAGCTCGTTATTGGTCTTGGTTTCGATCCGGTAGGCAGAACCGCCGCCGGCAGTCATATGCTGCGCAGAGGTTTGCGACATCTTTGGCCCGGCAGCTGAACTGGCGTTCAAAACTTGGGCAAAATCCAGCGCTTTGAGGTCTTTGGCCAGATAGTTAGGGGTATCTGCATTGGCAATATTGCCAGCCAAAACAACCTGCCGCTGAGATAACCATCCAAGCTTGCCTGTCGCCATTTGCATGACCGATAAATTTGAAATACCCATTTCTTCCTCCATCCTCGTCGCCATCGGGCGTCCTTTGGAGATGAAGAAGCAAGCGGCGTGCCAACTTTTCAAGTGTTTCTATGTTTTGACGTAAAGCGGCGTTTCACAGACAGCGATCAGCCTGCTAGACTAAACGCATTATATGCAACCTGTGGCAGGTTATGAATTCGTCTGCGAGCTTACATGATGACAGCCCTGAAGTGGCTGCGCAAAATCAATTGCGCGACATCGCTGCAGCATTGCAGTCAGCTGAGGCGGCGATGATCGCTGGACAGTTTGTTACCCTGACCAGCATCGCCGCCGACATCGAGCAGTTTTGTGCAGCGGTCCCAAAACTGCCGCCGCCGGTCGCACGTCGCTTGCTGCCGACCATTGAAGCAATCATGACCAAGCTTGACAGCCTAGCGGCACAGCTGCAAGCACGCGGCGGCAACCGCGGCAGCGATAACGGCGCGGTCCGCCAACGCGCCGCAGACGCCTATCGGCGACGGCGAGATTAGCACCATGGAAATTGAAAGCTACCTCCGGTTCTTTTTAGCGCTTGGTGTCACCGGCGGCCTGATCATGGTCTTCTATGTTGGCCTGCGGCGATATTTGATGGGCCGTTCCTGGGCCGGGGCCGGACGTGGGCGGCGCTTACAGATCATCGAAGTGGTGGCCGTTGATAGCCGCCGCCGAGCGGTTTTGCTGCGCCGTGACAGCGTCGAGCATTTGATCGTCATTGGCGGCCAAAATGATTTGCTGGTTGAAGCCGGCATCCCATTGCCGGACGCAGACACGTTGTCATCGCCAGATCGCACCGAAGGAAAGCAACCATGACCACCCCTGTCGTGACATCCCCCGCCAACCAGCCGGCAGGACCTGCGCAACGCTGGTTTCACCGGCCGGCAAACCGGCGCACGGTGATCGCGGGATTAATCGCTGCGGCGGCCGCAGCCGGATGTTTGGCAACCGCGCCGGCGCTGGCACAATCGCTTAACCTGGACCTGGGGGACGGCGGCACATCGTCAACCGCGCGAATCATCCAATTGGTTGCGATGGTGACCATCCTGTCACTGGCACCAGGCATTTTGGTGATGGTGACATCATTTACCCGCATCGTTGTGGTACTGTCACTTTTGCGGACCGCCCTGGGGACCCAGCAGTCGCCACCAAACGTGGTGATGATCTCGTTAGCGCTCTTCCTCAGCAGCTTCATTATGGCCCCGACATTGACCGAGGCTTGGCGAAACGGCATCGAGCCATTGCTGGAAAATAGGATCGATGAAACCGAAGCTTTCGACGCTGTTAGCACGCCTTTCCGAAAATTCATGCTGGCGCATGTGCGCGACAAAGACCTGGAATTGTTTGAAGGCATCGCCAAGGTGCCGGCGGCGCAAACAGGTGCCGAGGCGCCGCTACAAGTCCTGGTTCCTGCTTTCATGATCAGCGAATTGCGGCGCGCCTTTGAAATTGGCTTCCTGCTGTACCTGCCATTTGTCGTGATCGACATGATCATTGCCTCGATCTTAATGGCAATGGGCATGATGATGGTGCCACCGGTAACCATTTCGCTGCCCTTTAAGCTGATCTTTTTCGTTTTAATTGACGGCTGGTACATGGTCGCAGGCAGTTTGGTGAAAAGCTTTAACGCTGTTTAAAAGCGCTAAAAACCCACAATTCCGCCATTAAGGTCAACAGAGCCAGAGCCCAAATCGGCCGCTCTGAAAAAAAATCTCGCCATCTTTGAAATAAAACCATCCCCCCTCGCGTAATGGTTAGTGAGCGGCAACGAATTCGCTCAAAAAAACAAACCCTGTTCAACCAATAAAGGAATGACCATGTCTAATCTGATCAAATCAGCGGCACTTGTCGCAACAATCGCTGCCACCTTTGGTAGTTTTACTAGTCTTGCACATTCGGCACCTAATACTGCCGAAAAAAATCGTCCCGATTATTGTCGCCGACATTGGTGACAGTAGCGTTGGCCACGAAGATGGTATCGGTCATGTGACCCGGACAAACCTTGGCCAAGCTGCGGCCCCTGCCTCCAGCACCTCCATTGTGACTGATGCAGGTAACCCCCAAGCCAAGCCGGCCGCATTAGCCGACTCCTTCTATAATGATGATAACTACAGCTATGACGACACCAACGACGGCGGCAGCCAATAAGGCAGTTCTGAACCATTGCCTGAAGACTGCTGACGGCAGCGGGTGGATAACGTGAATGCCTCCTCCTCGAACACGTTATCCACCCCAGGACCAATAACAACATTGGCTTGCGGTTTTAAATCACCGACACCATGTATTATCGATTCAACCATTAAGCGTTTTAATAAAGAAGACGATAGAACAGATGGCAAAGCCGGACGATCAAAAAATTGCCGCCTTTTTGAAGGCAAATCTAGCGGGAGACCAGCAGGCCTACCGGCAATTTTTCCATGAAATCGTCCCAATCTTAAAGGCCACCGTTCGATCGATCGCCTATATGCAGAACGCTGAGGAATTGGAAGATATTGTGCAGGAAGTTTTGACCACGCTGCATAACAAGCGGCAAAGCTGGAAAACCGATAAGCCGGTATTGCCGTGGATTTACGCCATTACCCGCCATAAAACAATTGATGCCCTGCGGCGTTATCAACGCCAGGAAGGCCAGGCGACGCATGTTGATATCCAAAGCCTTGCCGATTTCCTGCCTGACCGTGAATACGACCACAATCTCGCCATCGATCTGGAGGCCGGATTAAACCAATTGGGCACTCGCCTGGAAACTGTTGTCCGCGCCATCGGCCTGGAGGGTAAAAACCCAACGCAAACAGGCAAAGATCTTGGCATGTCCGAAAATGCCGTGCGGATTGCCTTCCATCGGGGCTTGAAGAAGTTGCGGCTTTTTTTAACAAGTGAAACGGCGGGGTCGATGAATCATGTCTGATATTGACCAAACCATCCAAAAGTTATGCCAAGATAACACCCCTTCAGGGCCGTCATTGGCGGCACGCTATTGGCTGATTTTAGGGTTGGCGATTCCCCTTGTCGTCGCCGTGACTTGGACCGTCATGATGCTGTCCGGGGACGGTATCCGGCCCAATTATATCGCCCGCATTTTGGACCCGCAAGTTGCCGCCAAACAACTGGTCCCACTGCTGCTGGTGATCTCGACAATTCCAGGCATACTGACTCTCATGCGGCCCGAAGCACGGATTGGCAAGCAATGGTTCGTAATCGTCACGGCGCTGTCAATTTTGCCGATCATGATGATTTGGAAACTTGTATCGCTGGCACCCTCAGCATGGCCCGATGAAATTTTTGGACCACAGATCGTGCAGGTATTGGTCGCAATCCCGTTAATTTCGATCGTCATTGTCGCCGGCCAAATCATTGTTCTGCGCCGCGCAGCCGTGATCCAGTCACGCACAATGGGTGCCTTGGCCGGGGTCGCTGCCGGCGGCATTGCAACTTTCATTTATGCATTGATCTGCACAGGTGACAGCCCTGCTTATTATGGGCTTTGGTACAGTGTGACGATCTTAATAAGCGGCGCCATCGGCGCCATTGCCGGACGTCGGTTCCTGCGCTGGTAATCAGCCGCCACTGACCACAGCTTGCCCGTTCCCATTACTTTGACCAAGCTGAATGGCGGCAACGGCCATTGCGGTCGCTGCCTGCGCCGGGTCAACAACGGCAATTGACAATGTGTCTTCTAGGCGGCGGCGGTAGCGTGCCATCCCGGCGCAACCCATCACCAAAGCACGGGCGCCGTGAACATCGCGCAAGCGGGTGCCAACCTCGACCATTCGGGAAAACGTCCGGCCCTCGTCGGCCAGTTCGGTCACACCCAGCTCGATGGCGAGGTCGGCCGCTAAGCGCGCCTCCAGGCCTAAGGAGCGGATATATCGTAAATGCCGCGGAATTGATTTTGATAATATGGCGATCACCCCATAACGCTCGCCTAAACTCATCGCCGATAAAATGCCACTTTCAGCAATTCCAAAAACAGGTTTGGCGGTTATTTCGCGGGCCGCAAATAAGCCTGGGTCAGAAAAACACGCAATCACAAAGGCATTTACGCGATGATCATGGGCTTGAATGATCGCCCGTAATTGCACAGCAACATCATCGACATGCGCTTGGCTTTCAATCCCTGGCGGACCGTCGGGATTGGTCAGGCTTTCAATCTCCGGGCCGCCGGCAACCCGCAGCGGATCAAGGGCAAGATCCATTGCCGCTGTTACATTTTCGCTTGAATTTGGATTAATCACCAAGATGCGCGCCATTATTTTTCCCTTTTAATCCGCCGTAACACGGTCAACACGCGCAGCTTAAGCAAGCGCTTTTGAGGCGACTTCAAAACTATCACGAGACAGCCCGTCGGTCGCCATTATCTCTGTTAAGGCGGCTTGCATATGCTTTTGACGCCCTTTATCAAAGCGCCGCCAGCGCGCCAACGCACCTGTTAGACGCGCCGCCAATTGTGGGTTTTTCGGATCCAAGCTTAAAACTTGCTTGGTCAAAAACGCATAACCGCTGCCGTCGGCGGCATGGAAGTAAACCGGATTACTGCGCACAAAAGCACCAATCAGCGCCCGCACTCGGTTGGGATTGCCGGCATCAAAACGGCGATGCTGCAGCAATTCTTCAACCCGCCCTAAAACGCCAGGCAGCGGACTACCTGCCTCCAGTGCCAGCCATTTATTAAACACCAGCTCAACATTTTCCCAGCGGTCATGGAAGGCGTTCAAGGCGGCCCGGCGTTGCGGGCAGTCAACCGCGCTTAAGGCTTCTAAGGCAGCCAAAACATTGGTCATGGTGCCATCAACTTTTGCGGCTTCAGCGGCAAGATCAATGGCCTCATCGCTGCCGCTGGCAACCAGATAGCCAAGTGCACCATTGGCCAGGGCGCGGCTGGCCATCGCCGGCGCCGATAAATCATCTGCCGGGTAGGCGTCACGCATGGCCGGATAAAGCTGTTTAAGGGGCGCCGACAGTGCCACACCGATTTGTTGGCGCAGACGCCGGCGGGCGGTGTCAACAGCATCCACGTCATAGACGGGCAGCGCATCCCCAATCTCAATGGCGGCAGGCAAAACAATCGCCCGGGCCCGGAACCCGGCATCAATCTGCGCATCTTCCAGGATCGCGCCAATGGCGGCAATCAAAGGTTCTGTTGCAGCCGGCCGGCCGGCCGCCAAATCAACCAAAACCCGCAACGCCAATTCCTGACCGGCGTCCCAGCGTGCCACCGGGTCACTGTCATGGGCCATTAAAAACGCCAAATCATCCACACTGCGGTCAATGTTCAGGCGCACAGGCGCTGAGAAATCACGTAACAGCGACGCAATCGGCGGCTGGGCAATTCCTGTGAAGGTAAATTCCTGCTGGGTCTGGGTTACATCCAATACCCGGGTGGTGCCGGCGGGGGCCGGCGACGGTTGTGCATCATCCATCAAAACCATCGGCAAATCCTTGCCGTCGGGGCCAATCAGCCCGACCGCCAGCGGAATATGCATCGGGACTTTGATTTCCTGGCCAGGTGTTGCAGCAAGCGCTTGGGTGACCCTCAAAGAGGCTGTTTGACGGGCTGCATCATGGCGCAACTGAACCGTCAGTTGCGGCGTGCCGGCTTGGTCATACCAGCGCTTAAATTGGCTCAGGTCGCGGCCATTCGCATCGGCCATACAGGCAACGAAATCATCGGTTGTCACAGCCTGGCCGTCATGCCGCGAGATATAAAGATCCATACCTTTACGAAAGTCATCACGGCCCAGCAAAGTAGCGATCATACGCACCACTTCGGCGCCTTTTTCATAGACCGTCAGGGTATAAAAATTATTGATTTCAATATAACTGTCCGGGCGCACAGGATGCGCCATTGGCCCGGCGTCTTCGGGAAATTGCGCCCGCCGCAAGCGTTCCACCGATTGAATTCGGTTCACCGCCCGCGAGCCCATATCACTGGAAAACTCCTGATCACGGTAAACCGTCAGGCCTTCCTTCAAGCTGAGCTGAAACCAGTCGCGGCAGGTCACCCGATTACCGGTCCAATTATGGAAATATTCATGCGCCACCACGGCTTCAATATTTTCAAAATCAGTATCGGTCGCGGTTGTTATATCGGCCAGAATATAGGCGCTGTTGAAGATGTTTAGGCCCTTATTCTCCATCGCACCCATATTGAAATGGCTGACGGCAACGATCATAAATTTGTCCAGATCGTATTCCAGACCAAAGGTTTCCTCATCCCAGGCCATTGACCGCTTCAGCGCATCCATAGCATAGCGGGCCTTGGAAACCTCGCCTTTTTCAACGAAAATCTGTAGTGCGACCGTGCGTCCGGAAGCGGTTGTGAATTGATCATCCAGATGATCAAGATCACCTGCCACCAAAGCAAATAGATAGGCCGGCTTGGCAAAAGGATCATGCCATTCCGCAAAATGCCGACCATCGTCAAGGTCACCTTCGGCGGTCAGGTTGCCATTTGACAAAAGCTTCGGGTAAAGCGCTTTATCGGCCTCGATACGCACCTGGAAGGTGGTCATTACATCGGGTCTGTCGGGAAAATAGGTGATCCGCCGAAACCCTTCGGCCTCGCATTGGGTGCAATACATGCCATGCGAGACATATAGCCCTTCGAGCGCCGTATTTGCTGCCGGGTCAAACCTGCTTACCACCTGATAATGAAAGCTGGCACCCGGATCAGCAAGCTGCAAAACCTCGTCATCATGGGCCCAATCAGCGGCGTTAAGAGCGCTACCGTTGACCTGAAAAGACAGGATTTCTTGATCACGGCCATGCAAAACAAGCGGCAAGTCGCCACTGCCGGCAGCCGGGTTTCGGTATCCGCGAACGTCGGCCGTTACCGTTGTTTGCCCCGCCTCTAACACAAATTTTAAGGCGATGCTGTCAATCAGATGATTGGGCGGCCGATAATCACGTAGATGGATAACCTCAGGCGTGTTGGTTGACGGCGGCATGTTCGATGTCCCTTATGCCAAACGTATTGGTCTGTGGTCTAATCCAGATCAGCCGGCAGCTCGACACCGGTTTGGCTAGCAATGATACCATAATGCTCAATCCGGCGATGCTTGGCGTAATTAAAGACTGTCTCTTTACCCATCCGAGCGAGGTCTAAATCACACATTGCCGTGATCAATTCATCCTCCAGCGTGCTTGCCTGGGCGACAATTTCGCCGGACGGCTGAATGATGCAAGAACCACCGATGAGCATGCAACCATCCTCCATTCCCGCCTTGGCAACACCGACGACAAAACTGGAATTTTGATACGCACTGGCTTGCATCACCAGATGGTTATGGAACATCCGCAGGTGATTAGGCTCCGGCGCTGATGTGTTCACATCCGGGGTATTGTAGCCCAGCATAATCAGCTCGGCGCCCTTCAAGCTCATCACCCGATAGGTTTCCGGCCAACGACGATCATTACAGATCGCCATTCCCATGATGCCGTTTTTACAGCGCCAGACGGGGAAGCCAAGGTCACCTGGCTCAAAATAACGTTTTTCCAGATGTTGCCATGGCCGTTTTGGATCAAACTCTGAATGCCCCGGCAAATGGACTTTTCGATACTTGCCGATCACCTCGTCACCATCGACCAAAACCGAAGTGTTGAAGCGATGGCCGTCAGGAGTCTTTTCAGCATAGCCAAGATAGAAGGCAATATTGGCAGCCTTTGCAGCCTCAAAAAGCGGCTTCAAGGCCGGTCCCGGCATCTCGGTTTCAAAATGGTGATCCATGGCCGCAATGTCTTCTTCATAGTAACGCGGAAAAAACGTTGTTAACGCTAACTCCGGGAAGACCACCAAATCACAGCCACGGTCTTTTGCTTGTTTTAGCAATTCAACCATCCGCGCAACGGCGCTTTCACGGCTTTCATCAGGGGCGATCGGGCCCATCTGAGCGGCACCAACATGAACCATACGAGTCATTTGTTTTCTCCAATCGGATAGTTTTATCGCGCCGTTCCTGAAAACCTTTTCGGGATGCGCATAATTTGCGGCCAGCGGACAGCCGGCCTTCGAGGATCCTGCGTCGTCGTTATATCACCAACCACTAAACACGCCGGTTGTCGGCGAAAAGCCATGAATTGGGCGGCCCAAAGGTTTGGCCATTTGCGGCGGCTCGCAGGGAACAAAACGGCCATTGCCGGCAGGTGCAATCACATCGTCATCACGGAAAACTGTTTCCCCGCGCACCAGAACCTCAACTGGCCAGCCCGTGACCTGCCGCCCTTCATAGGGGGTATAATCCATATTATCATGCAGCATGTCGATCGACACGGTGCGCGTTAGCTCGGGGTCCCATAACGCGATATCGGCATCACTGCCAACCGCAATCGTGCCCTTTTTAGGATAAACACCGTACATTTTCGCGGCATTTGTTGCCGCCAGCTCAACAAACCGATTCAAGCTTAATCGGCCCGTTCGGACCCCTTCGCTGAACAACATCGGCAGCCGAATTTCCAAACCGGGAACACCGTTGGCAACCTTTTTAAAGCTTGCTGTGGCATCATCAAAACCGCCAACAAATTTACCTTTTGGGGAATCAAACCGATAAGCCGCATGATCTGAGGAGAAAACTTGGAAGGTGCCATCGGTCAGACCATTCCAAACGAATTCCTGATTGGCTTTATCGCGCGGTGGCGGACTGCACATGCATTTTGCGCCTTCCCAGCCAGATTGCAGCAAATCATCCTCGGTCAAAAAGAGATATTGCGGGCAGGTTTCTCCATAAACCCGCAGCCCGCGCCCCCGTGCCCGGCGAATGGCCTCAATCGCCTCGCGGGCGGAGACATGCACCAACAACATCGGCACATCAATAACTTCAGACAAGGCGATGGCCCGCGCGGTTGCTTCTGATTCTGCAATGTCAGCATGGGCGACCCGATGGAATTCCGGCCGCACATGGCCGGCGGCAAGCAGTTTATCCGTCAAATAGGCAATCACATCATGGTTTTCAGCATGCACCATGGTCAAAGCACCTTCGCGCCGTGCTGTCTCCATAACCGCTAAGGTTTCACGGTCATTCAATTTCAGACTGTCATAGGTCAGGTAGATCTTGAACGAGGTATAGCCGTCCTTGATCAACGCCGGCAGCTCTTGGCCAAGAACAGCTTCCGTCGGATCAGAAATGATCAGATGAAATGCATAATCCGAGAGCGCATTGCCATCCGCCAATTGGTGATAGTCTTCGACCGCTTGGCGCAAAGATTGACCGCGAAACTGAGCCGCGAACGGCATCAGCATGGTGGTGCCACCAGCCAGACCTGAGCGCGTGCCACTTTCCCAATTATCGGCGGTGTAGGCACCAGAAGATGAGAGTTGGTCGATGTGGCAATGACTGTCAATGCCGCCGGGCATTACCAGCAAACCGCCGGCATCGATCACCCGCTTACCATCGCTGAGGTTTTCGGCCAACGCCGCAACCCGGCCGTCACGGACACCCACATCACAGCGCACCGTATCGGCGGCAGTGACCACGGTCCCGCCCCGAATAACCAGATCAAATTCAGGCATGAAAGCCACCTCCTCAAAGAAATCAATTAAATATCCATCAGCCGACCGGAGCCAATGCCGCCGCAGGCCTGCTGGCGCATAACCTTATGCCGAAATCACGGTCGACCACAATCACCAGCGTTGCATTACAGCTGCCACCAATCAACGCCAAATGGTGGTCAATGATCAAAAACGTGTGGTTATCTGACGAATGTCCTCACGGCGTGCGGTTGACTTGACAAAGATCTCAAAATCCTAAGAATCATCACATGATTCGGCTGTTTTTAAACCATTGACGTGGGGGTAACCGTGACGCAGACAGGATTGTCGCGGGTTCTGGCTTTAGGGCTGGTGGTTGGTCTGTTAGCTGGTTGCAGCCAAGCGGATCAAGCGCTTAAAAACGTCTTTGGCTTCGGCAGCAATGCCGAACTTGCGGCAGCGGAAAAAATGCCGCCGGCCGAAATGCCCGTTTACGCCCCCGAAGATACCTATGTTTACCAAGTCGGCGACAATCTGATCGAGGAAAAAGTTGTTTCGGTATCGCCGGACCGAGTGGTCTGGACGAATGACCGGGGCCTGATCTGGACCGTCGGCAGAGACATCGTGACGCCGCCTTTGTCGTGGAGCGCAAACGCTGAACTGGGCCGGGGCCGACAAGCAGTCATCGGCTCACCGGCGCAATTATTCCCGTTACAAACCGGCAACACCGTGAGCTTTGGGATTCGCGGCAGCTCGGAAAATTTACCGAAGGGCTGGCAGGACACCCAGGTCTGCGAGGTCGGCCCGCAGGAGTTGATCACCGTCGCCGCCGGTTCGTTTCGGACGTATAAGATCATCTGCCAGCGCGAAGACCATATCGACATTATCTATTACGCCCCAGAGATCCAGAATTACGCCCTGCGGGTGCGACGCCATGAAGCCGAAGAACAGCGCAAAGAGCTGGTCGCCATTCGGTTAAATGAAATGCCGGCGACGGCAGCTCCCACAGGCCAGCAGGTCGAGATGAAGGCGGCACGTAAACCGACCGATCTGACCGCCAGCAAATTACCGCCAACAGGACCAGAACAACCGGCAAGCACCGATGCCGTGAAAAAACCAGCTGCCAGCCAACCTGCCGTAAGCGAGATGGAAGTGCTGGCAAAGCGTGTTGCTGGTCTGGCGGCCCGGATCGATAAAATCGAAAAACACGTTGCAGGCAAAGCTGCGGAGGCAGCTGCGAAACCCGCGCCAAGCGCCGCCGATCCAAAAGGCAAATATGGTGTCCATCTGGCGTCGTATCGCAGCGAGCGGGGCGCAAAGCGTGGTTGGAAAGTCTTGCAAGCAAAATACAAGGCAGAGCTGGAGGACAAGCAATTGGTTGTCCGTTCCTTCAACAGTGGCGGCGGAAAAGGCACCTACCAGCGCTTGATTGCAGGTTATTTCGGCAGCCGCAAACTGGCGGCAGAATTCTGCCAGAAGATGAAACTTAAACGGCAGTATTGCTTGCCGGTGCGGGCCCGCCCATAGGCACAGCGGTTGGGACGGTTAGTCGCGGCCCACGCCACGCCAAATCGCTGTTAACAGCAAACAGCTGCTGCAGCCGACAAAATATAAAATCAAGCCATAGCTGTCATCAAGATCGATGGCCACACCGGCAATTGGATTGCCGGCCAGATTTCCCCATTCCATGACGATCACGAATGTCGCGTTTACAAGGGTTATCTGCCCTGCCTTAAAGCGATCACCCATCATCGCCAGCGCGATGGTATAGCTGCCCCAGACCACCCCACCCCAAAGGAAAAGCACCACCGAAAGCGCCACCAGTTGATCAATTAACAACGGGATAAACAGCGGCAAAACTGTCATCAAAGTGGCGGCGATGATCATCATCCCACGGCGATTAACCTTGTCCAAGAGATAGCCCAGCGGCAGCTGCAGAACGATATTCCCGGCGGTAAATATGGCCAGCGCAAGTGCCGCCAACGCATCATCAAAGCCATGGCGTGCGCCATATATGGGTAAAAAGCTGAAAATGCCGCCGTCAAGCAAACCTTGAACCAGTCCAGCGACGAAAATTGTCGGGGCAATCCAGATAACGCCGACGGCCCCCATGTGACGATCAATTTGCAGATCAGGTGCGCCGCGCCTGGCAAACCAGATCGGCCCGGCTGAAGCCAAGATCATCACCGCAAAAATCGCAAACGGCAGCAAACCTTGACGGCCTGTGAGGTATAAAATTGCCGGCCCCAACATGAAGCCGGTCGCTAACGCGATGGCATAATACGACATAACGCGGCCGCGTTTGGCGTCACCGACCGCAGCATTCAACCATGCTTCGCCAACCACCCATGGCAAGGCCACCATCAATCCGAAACTGAATCGCAGCACAAACCAAAGCAGTAAATCCGTGGTTAGGCCAAACAGCAATAAAATCAATGCACTGACGATCATTCCACCGGCCATCGCTGCCGTTGGATCACACCGATTGAGCAGCCGTGGCACCAACAGCGCGCCAACAATCACACCAAGCGGCGCCATTGCCGAGTTGAGGCCAATGGTCAGCGAGGGGATCCGCTGAGCTTCTAGATTGAGTGCCAACAGCGGTGACATGCCGCCAAGGCCGACACCGACAATAAACGACGAGATAATAACCGCGAACAAGCCCCAACGCGTCGCCGCTGCCGATGCTGCACTGTGGTCTGGCGCTGTCATTGCAAGATCACGACGCGCCCCCTCAAGGATACACGCAATTATCCGATGTTACATTTACAAAGCCGCGCTTGCCGGATTGAACTTGAAAGCGAAATTCCCGATCGCCGGCAACCACGCTATGGGTAAATGGCAGCAGCCCTTCGCGGAAAACCTCAGCTTCTCCGATTACCGCAAATGCCAGGCGCACCGGTTTCGCGGCATCAAACCAAGCCTGCGGGCGGCCATCGCTGGCTTTAGCCGACTGGCCAAATCCTGTGATGGTGATGGTATCGTTTTCAAAACTTGCCGCAGATCGCGGCCCAACACTGACAGGCGTTCGGACCAGAAAACGTCGTGTTTCCGCCGCCACACATTGCCGTTCGACACGCGCCGAGGTGATCAAAAACCGCAGCCGATCAATCCCCAAGCCATCACTTAGCCGCGCTTGCATGAGATCAAATAATGCGCGCTCTGCACCTTGCGGCACTTCTTCCGAATAACGTCCTTGTATCAAGCGCGATTGCTCTTTCACCCGCCGCACTTCAAGCGCTTGGTTGGCGACCCGCTGCGCCATATCGGAAAGACGGCCTTCCATTTCATGCAAGATTTGCTCGTGCTGGCGCTTTTCCGCCTGTAAATCCTCGACGCCGATTTGATAGGAAATAATCCCAATGCCAACGCACACGCTGATCGTCACAAGCAGGCGGACAATGCGTCCGAATAACTGCCGCCGATAACGCCGCTCGGTATCATACATACTCATATCGCTCGTCTCTCGAGAACCGCCAACAGGCAGACGATCACAAAGCAAAACTTCACATTGACCACAATGACGAACAACCTAAAAACCTGGCACACAATTTCTTTTAACGGACCAAATCAACGCTGTGTTTTAACCGAGGTGAACACCGTTGTCATTGATACCAGCATCAAGCCTGAGATTACGAAGAACACAACGCGCGGTTCCCCAATATCGAGCAAATACGCATAGATTATCGGCCCAATAACACTGCCGACATTCAGGCCTGTTGAGACAAAGCCAAAAACCTTTCCCATCGAGCCTTCCGGCGTTACTGAACGCACGATCATATCACGAGACGGCATGATCAAGCCATGCATCGCACCCTGAATTGCAAAAATTGTAATCAGCAGCATCGACGGTAACGGCACCGTGGCGATGACAAACATCAAGCTTGCGGTTACCAAAAAGCAACCGGCAGCGACCACGTTATGCCGCTGGGTGCGGTCAGCGATATAGCCGCCGACCAAAATACCTGCCGCCGTAAAAGACAAATAGACAGTGAGCGCTGTGTTCGCGACCACCAAATCAATGCCATACAGCAAGTTCAAGCTGGCGACCGAAAAGTTGTTAATGCCGCTGGAAAGCAATGCCAGCATTGCAAAAAAGGCAAAGCAGATCAGCACCGGCGCCGAGGTCAGTAATTGCCAAGCAGCTTGGGCATCTGCTTTTTTATCGGCGTTTGCCGGCGGTTTTCGCTCCTCACGCAGGTAATCTCGGTAGTAAATCAGCGCCAGCGCGGCCAACAGACCACTGCCACCGATGATCGCCAGACCAGCTTGCCAACCAAAATTTTCAGCCAAAAGAATGATGGTGAACGGTGCGACGGCAAAACCCAGATAGCCGCTGAAAGTATGCAAGCTAAAGGCCCGGCCCATACGTTCTGGGCGGACCGACGCTGACAGGATCGCATAATCTGCCGGATGGTAAACACCATTGGCGATGCCGGCGACCAAATAGGCCGCAAACAGGACCCAATATTCGCTGTAAAAGCCCATCAGCACGAAACACAGGGATTCCACCACCAGCCCGATGATTAAAATTTTACGCGCCCCAAAACGATCCACCAAAAAGCCAATCGGCAACTGCGCCACGGCAGAGGTGACAGCAAAACCCGTCAGAATGAGGCCAAGTTCAAGATAGCTCAACTGCAAATCATCACGGATCAACGG
Organism: SAR116 cluster bacterium AG-355-O21; assembly: GCA_003280605.1. Classification (GTDB taxonomy): domain Bacteria; phylum Pseudomonadota; class Alphaproteobacteria; order Thalassobaculales; family Thalassobaculaceae; genus TMED26. The sequence continues at coordinate 15,003 of QCEM01000001.1, forward strand.
GAATAACGGCGGCAAAAGCAAAATAAACAGATGGCTATAGAAATGCGCGACACCGATTGTGGCGATAACCCGCAGATCACTGCACGGTTTCACAGCAGCCGGAACGGCCCCGGAATCAGGTGCAGGTTTCTGCTCGCTTGAGGTATTTGCCGAGGTCATAATAGATTTCCGGCTGCGGAAAAGATCCCCCAACATCGCTGGCCAAACGTCATGGGTCAAGCGGTTCTCAAAGATCGCCATTGGGTTTATAAACACACCACCGATATGGGAGCGAAAATTGAAGCCAATGGCAAAAATAATTGCAACAAGCTGGTGCATCGCGGCGGTCATTTGGGGGCTTGCGGCAAGCGTCGTCGTGGTCAGAGATTGGCCAAGTCAGGAACGCCGTATCGACGACAATCGCCAATCCGGGCGCGCGGATTGTGAGCGTCGATATGCGGCGGCAGATGCCCGCCAACGTTGCGCCAATTTATTTGATTTAATCCATGCCCAAGAGACAGCCATCGCGCTTTTTAACCGCGTTGCGGTACTGATAGCGCCGCTGCTGATCGGCATTGGCCTGCAATTTTATGTCCGGCGGCGGCGCTAAATTATGGCCCGTAACCCTCAAAAATCGGTTGGCGACGGCCGCGCTTGGCAGCGCATGTTGAGCGGACGACGCTTAGACCTTCTTGATCCCTCACCGATGGATATTGAAATTACCGATATCGCCCACGGGCTTGCCCGGGTTGCCCGTTGGAATGGGCAAACCCAAGGTGACTGGGCACTTTCGGTCGCACAACATTCAATTGTGGTGGAACAAATCATTCAGAAAACCGCACCCGCATTGGATTTGAAATGGCGGCGTGCGGCCTTGCTGCATGATGCCCCCGAATATGTCATCGGTGACATGATCACACCGTTTAAAGCGGTCATCGGGCCCGCCTACAAGGTGATCGAAAATCGCCTCCAAGAAGCAGTTCACTTGCGCTTTGGCTTGCCGGCGAAACTCCCCGAACGGGTTGCCAAAACCATCAAGCGTGCCGACCACATCGCCGCCTATATTGAAGCGACGCAATGTGCTGGCTTTACACTTGACGATGCCAACACGATATTTGGCCGGCCGCGGCAAATTCCGGATATTCAAATTGAAGCCTGGTCGCCGCGCATGGCAAGCGACAAATTTCTGGCCCGATTTGCCGTGCTTGGGGGAAATTGATTGCCCCTTGGCGAAACATATCTGTCGGCGTAAAGTTTTTTTAATAAGCAAAAACGCTGCCGTTGAATCGAGGGATGATTGATCATGGAGACGCCGACAGTTTTAAGTTTGGATGGCCAAATTGTTCCTTGGGAGCAAGGCACCGTGCATGTGACATCGGCAGCGTTTAAATACGGTGCATCGGTCTTCGAGGGTTTGCGCGGTTATTGGAACCAAACAGACCAACAATTATATGTTTTTCGTGCCCCAGAGCATTTGCATCGTTTAGAATATTCCCAGCGTTTTCATCGCTTTGATACCATTTATGACGCCGCTACCGTCAGCAGTCATATGGTTGACCTGTTGCGGGCCATGGACTGCCGCTCAAATGTGCATATTGTCACCACCGCCTATCTCAAGGGGGGCGCAAACCCTGGTGTCACGGGACCTGTTGGGCTGGCCATCACAGCTGTTGAACGGGCCGCACCGGATTGGGTTAAAAATGGCGTTTCTGCGCAAGTCAGCTCATGGATGCGGGTGCCCGATCAAGCCATGCCCATGCGCGTGAAAACCACCGCAAATTATAACAATGGGCGGCTGGCGGCCCTGCAGGCGACCGCCGATGGTTATGATGCCCCGCTGATGCTTAACGCCCGCGGTAAACTCTCTGAAGGCCCTGGCATGTGTTTCATCATGATCCGGGGCGGCAAAGCCGTTATGCCAAGCATCACCAATGACATCCTGGAAAGCATCACCCGCGAGACAATCATCCAAATCTTGCGTGAAGACATGTCAATTGAGGTCATCGAACGGGATATTGACCGCTCTGAACTGGTCGCGGCCGAAGAGGCGTTTTTCTGCGGCACCGCGTGGGAAGTTACGCCGATCACCAGTATCGACCGCTTAAAAATCGGCAATGGCCAACCAGGCCCGCTTACACGGCAGCTGCAAAAACACTATTTTGGAATCTGTGATGGGTCGATCACAAAGCACGCAGAATGGCGCTTGCCGATCCATGATCATAGGGCCTGATGAGGGCTGTTTTGAGCCTATAAAAAGCGCCTATTTTTTAGGCAAACGCTTTCTTTTTGACCAAATTCTACCATGAGCTATCCTGCGTAAAACGTAACTTTGCCATGTTTTTCAATGCCTAAAGGAATTTATTGAATCTGGCACACAGCGTGCATTATTCACGCAACAGTCCATGATGGACCAAAGCAATGTTGGGGTGGAGAAAACCGATGAAAAAGATTGAGGCGATCATCAAACCGTTCAAACTCGAAGAGGTCAAAGAGGCGCTTCACGAGGTTGGCATCCAAGGCATCACGGTGACCGAAGCAAAAGGCTTTGGCCGGCAAAAAGGGCACACCGAATTGTATCGGGGCGCGGAATATGTGGTCGATTTTTTGCCGAAAGTGAAAGTCGAAGTTGTCACGGACGACAGCATGGTTGAGCGCGCCGTCGAAGCGATCCAACAAGCCGCCCACACGGGCCGGATTGGTGACGGCAAAATTTTTGTGTTGTCGGTTGAAGAGGCAATCCGTATTCGTACCAGCGAAACAGGTTCAGACGCCATCTAAACTGAATCGTCTACTGCTTAAACCACCAATGCATGAATGCAGTGGTCGGCATTGTCCCCGCGACCATGCCGCGCGAATTCAATAACTGAGAGGGAAACAAAGACATGTCCGATGTGGCTAGCGTAATGAATATGATTAAGGAGAACGATGTTAAATTCGTCGATCTCCGCTTCACCGATCCGCGTGGCAAAATGCAACATTTAACGCAAGCCGTTCGGACCGTTGACGAAGACAGTTTGATCGAAGGTTTCATGTTCGACGGCTCGTCGATTGCCGGTTGGAAGGCGATCAATGAGTCCGACATGACCCTGCGCCCGGATTTGGCGACAGCGATCATGGATCCGTTTGCGGCGCAAGCAACCATGACCATCATGTGTGATGTGCTCGAGCCGTCGACCAACCAAGCCTATGAACGTTGCCCGCGGTCAACGGCGAAGGCAGCCATCAGCCATATGGGCAGCCTTGGCATCGGCGACACGGCATATTTCGGCCCGGAAGCTGAATTCTTCATTTTCGATGACGTGCGTTTTGCCGCCGACATGCACAAGAGCTATTTTGAGGTTGATTCCGCAGAAGGCCCGTACACCAGCGATCGTGAGTTCGAAGACGGCAACCTTGGCCATCGACCTGGCGTCAAAGGCGGGTACTTCCCAGTACCACCTGTTGATTCCGGCCAAGACATCCGCAGCGAAATGCTGGAAGTAATGGAAGAAATGGGCCTGAAGGTGGAAAAACACCATCACGAGGTGGCGCCATCACAGCATGAACTGGGTATCGAATTCGACACCTTGGTTGAAACGGCCGATAACATGCAGAACTACAAATATGTGGTTCACAATGTTGCCGCTGCTTATGGCAAGTCAGCCACCTTCCTGCCGAAGCCGATTGCCGGTGATAACGGCTCTGGGATGCATTGCCATCAGTCAATCTGGCGTGACGGCAAGCCGATGTTTGCAGGTAACGGCTATGCCGATTTGTCGGAAACCGCACTTTACTACATTGGCGGCATCATCAAGCACGCACGCGCGATCAATGCTTTTTCAAACTCCACAACAAACAGCTACAAGCGGCTTGTTCCTGGTTTTGAAGCGCCTGTGCTGTTGGCCTATTCATCGCGGAACCGGTCTGCTTCTTGCCGGATTCCGCATGTCAACAGCCCCAATGGTAAACGTGTTGAAGTGCGTTTCCCAGATGCTGCCGGCAACCCGTACCTGACCTTCTCAGCGATGCTGATGGCCGGCCTTGACGGTATCCAGAACAAAATCCATCCTGGCGACCCAATGGACAAAGACCTTTATGACCTGCCGGCCGAAGAGCTGCAGGACGTCCCAACGGTTGCCACCAGTTTGCGGCAAGCGCTTGAAGCGCTCGACGCAGACCGCGCCTTCCTGACCGCAGGTGACGTTTTCACCAACGATCAGATCGACGCCTATATCGAGCTGAAAATGGAAGAAGTGGTGGCTTTTGAGCAAGCACCGCATCCGATTGAATTTAAGATGTATTACTCATCGTAAAGCCAACCGAGATAAATCTGCAAAAGGCCGCGTGTAACACGCGGCCTTTTGTCATTTTACCCCAAACATTGCAGTAAACGATTGAACTGGCCGTGAATTCGGTTTGAAATCGCTCAGGGTTCGGTGAAGCATATGCGATGACATTTGCACGCCGATTGGCAGATGGGAGATAGGCATGCAAACCACGCAAGTTCTGCGCCGGGCACTTCAGGTTGACGCCGACGCCGAGGCGACCGTTTTGGGTAGCCGGCGACGTAATTACCGGCAACTATATGATCGTGTCTCACGCCTTGCAGGAGCTTTACGGGCACTGGGGATCGACAAAGGTGATCGGGTCGCCATCCTTGCGCTCAACAGCGATCGCTATATGGAATATTTTTTCGCCGTTTGGTGGGCCGGCGCGGTTGTGGTGCCGCTGAACACACGCTGGGCGACACCGGAACATCATTACGCATTGGAAGATAGCGGTACCAAAGCACTTTTCTATGACCAAGCGTTTAGCGCCAGCTTACCTGAGCTTGCCTCGGCGCTGCCGGAAAATGCCCCACTTGTCTGTGTCGATGACGGCCCCATGGCCGATGGTGTTCTTGGCCATGATGATCTTATCGCGGCGCATCAAGCAATCGCCGATGCCGGCTGTAAAGACGATGATTTGGCCGGAATTTTTTATACCGGCGGCACCACCGGCCGGTCTAAAGGTGTGATGTTGAGCCACCGCAACCTGTTGTTCAATGGCCTGAACTCAGAAGCCTCGATTGGGTATGGCCGCGCACCGCGATATTTACATGCGGCACCGATGTTTCATATGGCCGATTTGCTGAATATTCTAGCGGTCACCGTCAAGGCCGGGCAGCACAGCTTTATTGCCTCCTTCGATCCGGCTGAAACCCTGAACGTTATGACCACTGAAAAGGTCACCTTGACTCTGTTGGTGCCAACGATGATTAACATAGTGGTCAACCATAAGGACGCTGACACGGCGACAGATTTAAACTGCCGCGTGATTTACGGTGCCTCGCCAATGCCGGAAGCCGTATTGCGGGCTTCGATTGCGAAATTTCCGAAATGGGAATTTATCCAAGCCTATGGGATGACCGAATTATCACCTTTAGCGACAACTTTAGCCTGGCATGAGCATGTCCTTGAGGGGCCGCGTGCGGTGCAGTTGAAATCCTGTGGGCGAGCGGTTCTTGGCTGCGAGTTGAGCATTCTTGGAGCCGACAATCAGCCCCTGCCAAGTGGCGAAATTGGGCAGATTGCCGTGCGTGGCGACAATGTTATGCAAGGATATTGGAATCGACCCGAAACCACCAAAGAAGTCCTCTATGACGGCTGGATGCTGACAGGTGACGCTGCTTATATGGATGAAAATGGTTATGTCTATATTGTCGACAGGGTCAAAGACATGATCATTTCAGGCGGTGAAAATATCTACTCAGCGGAAGTTGAACAAGCTGTCTACAGCCATCCGGCAGTTCTGGAATGTGCGGTCATCGGCGTGCCTGACGATAAATGGGGCGAGCGGGTGCATGCGATCATTCGACTGCGTGACGGCAGCGCCGCCGATGAAGATGAAATTCTGGCCCATTGCCGCACCCAAATTGGTGGCTACAAATGCCCAAGAAGCGCCAGCTTCACTGACCAACCGCTGCCGCTATCAGGTGCCGGTAAAATCCTTAAAACCGAGTTGCGCAAGCCATTTTGGGAAGGCACCAGCCGCAATGTTGGTTAAAACCCTGATCGATTAACAGGCCGTGACATCGCTTAGGGTTGATAGCTGATCCTGTAGATCAGGCCGGTGTAATCATCTGAGACAAGCAATGCCCCATCTGCTGTTTCAGTGATGTCTACCGGCCGCCCCAAGGTGCGCTGACCGTCAAGCCAACCGTCGGCAAAAACCACTTTGTCGACGACCTGGCCGGCGGCATCGAAAATGATCCGCATGATCCGATAGCCGTTTTTTTGCTGCGGTTCCACGACCCATGCTGGGCCACAAAAGCACTGCCACGATAGCTTTCAGGAAACATTGAACCACGATAAAAATGCACTCCGAGCGCCGCTGCATGGGCGGTGAAATTCAGCACCGGCGCGCTCACAGGGCCTGGTGGCTGACGGCGTTGAAAACCATTCAGGCGAATATTATTACCGCCGCGCCACGGAAATCCGAAATGCTCGCCTTCATGGTCTAAGCGGTTAAATTCATCGGGCGGAATGTCATCGCCCATGCCGTCGGCTCCATTGTCGGTGAAAAAAAATTGTCCCGTTTTTGGGTGCCAATCAAAGCCAACCGAATTGCGCACCCCATGGGCGACGGTCAGCAGCGCACCATCATCAGGATTAATGCGCACGATCGTGCCTTCCAAACCGCGTGTCAGGCAGATATTGCAAGGCGCACCGATGGCCACATAGAGCTGCCCGTCAGGGCTAAATTTGGCGTAACGCCAGCCATGGTGGCGGCGATCCGGAAAGCCGCTGTAGACGGTCTGCAATTGATCCATCGGTTCTGTCATCATGGCTGTTTGCGGCAACCGCCATTTCACCAATTGATCTTGCAAGGCGATGAATAAATGGCCGCCGTGAATCGCCACGCCGTTTGGTACCGCAAGGTTATCGGCGCGCAGCTCGACCTTTTCGGCAAAACCGTCGCCATCGGCATCCAGCACCGAATGGATCTGTGCCTGCCGTGAGCCGACATAGACAATATTGGTGGCGGGGTCGATCGCCAGCGACCGCGCCCGTGGAACTTTGGCAAAGACTTTAATCTTAAAGCCATCCGGCAAATTGATGCCGTCCAGGAGATCTGTTGCGTGCCCGGTTGCCGCACTGAAACTGAAAACGGCGAGACCGGCGATCAAAACTGAGAAGACTCTTTGAAACCGTGACATACCCTCTCCTTTGCTAGATACGGTGGTATCTATGTCACCACCCCGCTAAGCTGCAAATAGGAATGCAATTGGCAAAGATCAAGCAGGAGGCCCGCATGACGGACAGCGCCACCAGAGACCAAATTTGCGCCCTTGGCCAGTCAATGTTCGCGCGCGGACTTACTTTTGGCGCATCGGGAAACATCAGCGTTCGGGTCGACGATGGTTGGCTGATGACACCCACGGGATCGACCCTCGGCACCCTTGAGCCAACACGCTTATCAAAGCTCAATCTGGCCGGTGAACTGATCTCGGGTGATCCACCAACCAAAGAGAGCTTCCTGCATCTCACGATGTATCAACAACGACCAAAAGCAGGTGCCGTCGTGCACTTGCACGCGACCCATTCAGTCGCTGTTAGCTGCTTGGACGGCATTGACCCAAACGATGTTTTACCGCCGATTACCGCCTATTACGTGATGCGCATCAGACAGTTGCCCCTGGTCCCGTATTTCCCCCCAGGTGATATTGATCTGGCTCGGGCGGTAGGCGAAATGGCGTCCAAGCACCACGCCGTGTTGCTGGCCAATCACGGCCCCGTGGTCGCCGGTCTGTCACTAGATGATGCCGTTCAAGCCACCGAGGAGCTTGAGGAAACAGCAAAGTTATTCTTGCTCTTACGGGATCAGAAAACTCGCTTTTTGACCGCCGATCAAGTGGCGGATTTACGCCGTCGGTTTCCGGCAAAAATCTAGCGCTTAACCATCCTCGCCTGCTTGTGCCGCAAAGATAGAGCTGTACCCACCTGACCAATCCGGCGGCAACAAACAAGGCCGCGGATCATGGGCCGCCCAGCGGGCGGCACTGCCACGAACCACCTCATAGGTATGCGAAGACGGATCCGGGTGTGCCGTATAGGCCTTGGCGTCGGCTGCGCTGTAACAGTTCAACAAAAGTGGTCGCGGCAAAGGCGATTTACTGGCCGGCGAATAATGCACCGTGCGGCAATTATGGATCGTGATGCTGCCTGCCGGGCCGGTCAGATAAGCTGCTTTTGACATATCAATGGCAGCGGCATCTTGCGGCTGCAAACAGCCTGCCCAGGACCCGCTCTGGTCATATTGGTCATACAACGGGCCAAGATGACTGCCTGGCAGCACCGCCAGAGGACCGTTCTGCATATCTGTATCAGCCAAATAACAGCCAATGGTGAACACGTTATAATTGGTATGTGGGAAAAACTGGATGTCCTGATGCCATTTGACGCTGTCACTTTCGTCAAACCATTTAAAGTTTAGCTTGGCGTGATGAAAGACCACATCCGGACCGGCCAAATCAGCCGCCATATCAGCGATCAGTCCTTTGGCAAACCGCCAATAGGCCTCATGTTGATCATCAGGGCGTTTTAGGCGCCGAAGAACCGGTCGCTCCGGGCCGTGTCCAGGGCCAATGTCGAAGACAGCTCCGGGTTTTGTTTCAGACCGGCTGGCATCAACAAATTCAGCGGTCACGGCAACCATTTCTGCCAACACATCTGCCGGTAAAAAACTTTCCAAACAGACATAGCCTTGGGAAAAATAGTGCTCGCGTTGCTGCTGACTTAAGACCCGTGGCGGCGCCGCCAAAATCTCTTCAGGCGTCATCTCAACTCTCCCTCATCAAGCGATGGCGCAGATTATGGTTTCTGCGCTCCGCTCAATTATAGGAGGGTTGGCAGGGATTCTGCAATTTCCATCTCGGCGGCCATGAAAGGTGCCATAACCCGTTGCCCGGCATCCTGGCCCAGCGGCGTTCCCGGCCGAACCAGGGGCATTTCAACAATTTCGCCCTTGAAAATCTGGCCTTCACCTTCGAAGTCAATGACCGACCCGATCGACGCATGACCTGTGGCCAACAAGGCCAGCCCAATATTGCCCCGCCGCGGTGAATGACATACCACCCGCACAGCGCCAACCATTTGCCCCTTCACCCATGCCGGCCACGGATGTTGATTAGGTTTCACCGGCGGGCCATCGAAGACAACCCCGACCAATTGCCGTTGCGGACCATCGGCAGCCCGTCGAATTAACGCTGCCTTGCCGACAAAATCATCCTCGCGATCAAGCGAGACAAGCTTCCCCAAACCGACCTCGAAAGGATCGCTGTCGGGCAGATTATCGGAGCCGAGAGACAACAGACCACTTTCAATGCGCTCAATGAAATTTGGGGCGCCAACACCGATGTCATAAGCCTCACCGGCAGCGACAACCAAATCCCAAAGTGCATCACCGTGGCTGCCGTCGCGCAGATAAATTTCAAAGCCGCCCTGTTTTGACCACCCGGAGCGTGCGACCACAACAGGGATGCCCTCGAGCTCGGTTTGCTCGAACCAGAAGTATTTTAAATCACGGACCCAGGCACCGAACAGATCGGCAACCACATCTTCAGCGCGCGGACCTTGGATTGCCAGGGGGCTAACATCAGGTTCACAGACGCGCACATCGTAACCACGTTCAGCAGCAATCGCCCGGACCCACAGCAACACGTCGCTATCGGCAATTGATAACCAGAAATGGTCACTGGCCAGCGGCAGCAGCACCGGGTCGTTAATGATGTTTCCTTGGTGATCGCACAGTGGCACATAGCGGCCCTTACCAACCGAAATTTGCCCCAAGTCACGCGGCGTCAAATACCGGACCAAGCGTTCGGCATCGGGGCCGCAAATCTCAACCTGCCGTTCCGCCGCCACATCCCACATCGCAACCCCTTGCAATAGGCGTTGATATTCGGCCGCGGGGTCACCAAAACCGGTCGGCAAATACATGTGGTTATAAATTGTAAACTGAGACACCCCGGCGGCAATTGTGCGATCAAAAAATGGTGACTTTCGTACCCGTGGACCAAATGTGATTTCGATGCTCATCGGCTCTATCCCTAACGCACCGCCAGCTTGGCGGCGAAAAAGGAATATCCGAATGATTCTGAGGGAATTAGTTTACTTCCGCCGCTTCGGTGGCGAATTCGGACAATTTATAGCCTTGAAGATATAAAAGTGCCGTTAAATCACCATGATCAATTCGGTACTTGGCCGCCGCACGCACCGCGGGTTTGGCCCGGAAGGCCACGCCCAGTCCCGCACCTGAGAGCATCGCGAGATCATTGGCACCATCACCCACAGCCAGCGCCGCCGCCGCTGTGCACTGCAGCTGGCCGCACAGCGCCATTAAGGCCTGCTGCTTGGCGTCTTGACCAAGAATCGGCAAGCTGACCGTGCCGGCAATTCGGCCATCGACAATATCAAGGGTATTGCCGCGATGGCTGTCAAACCCCAGCAACCCGGCCACATGTTCGGTGATTGCTGTAAAGCCACCGGAGACGAGGGCACAATGACTGCCGTTGGCGCGCATGGTTTTGACCAAGGTTTCGGCCCCGGCGGTCAGTCGAATGGTGGCCCGTAGATCATCTAACAATGTTGCCGGTTGCCCGGATAATCTGGCGACCCTGGCCTGCAACGCTGCTTCAAAATCAAGCTCACCGCGCATGGCCCGGGCGGTCACGGCAGCAATTTCATCACCAATCCCGATCATTGCCGCCAAATCATCAAGGCTTTCACCAACGATGATGGTGGAATCCATATCGGCAATCAGCAGGCGCTGGCGTTGTGGTGCATGTGGCAACCAGTTGTGATCAATCGGTCGCTCGCCCAAACATGCGGCAACACCTTGCCGCAGCGCTGCGGCAGCCGGCCCTGCAAGATCGAACTGATGGCTGATTGCCGGTGCCAAGCAGACTTCCGAGACAGGGCTTAAAACATCACGCAACGCCGCCAATACGCCAGCATCAATTATCGGTCGGCACGGATCACAGGTCAGGATCAGAGCCGCTGACATTAAGATGCTCGCATACTATCAGGCTCTAACCCTGCCGGTTTTGGCCCGCCCGAGGCCCAATCAAGCAATTCAACCGTATGCACGACTGGCACATCGGTTCCGGAGCCAAGCTGCATCATACAGCCAATGTTACCTGTGGCGATCACATCGGGGTGGGTGCTGGCAATATGACCAAGCTTGCGAGCTTTTAAACGTTCTGCCAACTGCGGTTGCAGCAAGTTATAGGTCCCCGCGGAGCCACAGCAAAGATGCCCCTCCGGCACTTCGGCGACGGCAAAACCTGCCTGCGTCAGCAATTGCTTTGGCAGCTGGGTTATCTTTTGGCCATGCTGCATCGAGCAGGCCGAATGATAGGTCACCCGGCCGGCCTCAGGCGGCTTGGCGACGGTCAAGTCCAGATCCGCGCAAAGCTCCGTCACATCGACGGTCATGGCGGCTAATTCGGCAGCTTTATCCGCATAGTCAGGATCACTGGCCAGCATATGTGCATAGTCTTTGACGGTCGTGCCGCAGCCGGAAGCATTGATCACAACGGCATCAAGACCGCCGGTCAATTTCAGCTGCCACCAAGCATCGACATTGGCGCGGGCCATATCTGCGGCGGCGGCCTCTTTACCCATGTGATGACTTAACGCGCCACAGCAACCGGCACCTTCGGCAACCACCACTTCGACCCCGTGGCGAGTCAACAGTCGGATCGTTGCCGCATTGATCTCTGGGCGTAAAACCGGCTGCGCACAGCCGGTCAGCAGCGCCACACGTTTCACCCGGGCACCCGCCGCCGGGCTGCTGCCGGGCCGGTCGCTATCATCGGGCGGCGACAAATAACGTGGTGCCAGTCGAAACATCGCAGCGATCCGGCCACCCATGGCCATGCCAAAAAGACCCGTAAAAGGGCTCACCATCGCGGCCCCTAAAAGGGCCACCCGAAACCGCTTCGGGTAGGGCAGCAATGCAGCCAGTAACGCTCTAAACCAGCGATCTGCAAGCGGTCGGGTATAGGTTTTCTCAATCCGCGCCCGCGCACCATCGACCAAATGCATGTAATCGACACCAGACGGGCAGGTTGTGGTGCAGGCAAGGCACGACAAGCAGCGATCGATATGCTTCACGACATTAGCGTTTGCCGGGCGATCATTCTCCAGCATGTCCTTGATCAAATAGATGCGGCCGCGCGGGCTATCAAGCTCATCACCAAGCAGCACATATGTTGGGCAGGTCGCGGTGCAAAAGCCGCAGTGGACGCAATTACGCAGAATGCCCTCTGCTTCGGCAATCGTCGGATCGGCTAATTGGGCCAATGAAAAATGTGTCTGCATTTTCTCAGATGTCCCCGTGCATACGGCCAGGATTAAGAATATTCTCAGGGTCAAAGCTTGCTTTGATGCGCTGGCTGAGGGCCAGGCCGGCGGTGCCTAGGGGCTGGAAGACAGGCACGGCGGCACGCACCTCGGCAGGCGCACGGATCAAGGTCGCATGGCCGCCACAGGCCGCGAAACTGGCGCGAATGTCCGTTGCCGCCGCATCGACGCCAGGGGCCACAGCAAGCCAAATCAGCCCCCCTGCCCAATCAAAGAAGTAGCTGACTTGATGACGGCTTGCGATGGCCGCCAGCACGGCGGCACCGTCACGCGGCGGCACCGAGATCCGCCAGACAGCCCGCTCCATCGGCGCAACCAGATATAGCGCGTCGCGCATTTCAGCCCAGAACAGATTTGAATTGGTGCTGTGTAATTCGTCCGTCGGACCAAACTCCGCCAGCATTTTCTTAATTTCCATGACGCGTTCCGACACTGATGGCCCAGGGCCTTCAATGCGAATCGCGGTGACCGATTGACCACTTTGGGAAATGCGCGAGACAGCTGATTTCGGCGCTAAATCGGCCGGCACAAAGCCAGCGCTGGAAACTTCATGGGGGCTATTCATTGCCGCTGACATCGCACCAATGGCCTGCGCTGCCTCTAAGCCGTAGACCAGCGCCGTCCAGGTTTTCTCGGGCTTCGGCATAACCTTAAAAGTAACGTCAGTTAACGCCGCTAAGGTACCGAATGATCCGGCCATTAGTTTTGACAAGTCATAGCCTGTCACGTTCTTAACCACCCGGCCGCCTGATTTGAACATCTCGGCGCGGCCACTGACGGCTTGAAAGCCAAGCAGGTGATCGCGCGCGGCACCGGCCTTAAGACGCCGAGGGCCTGCCAAATTCAACGAAAAAATCCCGCCGATACTTCCCTGACCCGGATCGCGGCCATATAACGGGCCAAGATCCACCGGCTCAAAGGCCATCATTTGATCGGCACCATCCAATGCTTGCAGGATTGTCTGCCGCGAGGTTGCAGGCCCCGCCCCCAAGACCAGTTCTGCAGGTTCATATAACCGAATACCGGCAAGCCCCGAGAGATCGAGCGTGTCAGCGGTCTGCAAAGGCCGACCCAAAGCCCGTTGGCCACCACCACACAGCAGCTCTAATGCGGATTTTTCAGAAACAGCCCAAGAAACTGCCTCAAGAACGTCTTTATCGTCTCTTGCCTTAAAAACCGTCATCGTTGGTTTCGCTTAAAATCGGGGGATATCAGGGAATGGCAATTGGCCACGCTGGACATGCATACGGCCAAGCTCGGCGCAGCGGTGAAGGTTTGGGAAAACTTTGCCAGGGTTTAACAAGCCGTCGGGATCGAAGGCACATTTGACCCGCTGCTGTTGCGCGAGATCGGCCTCGGTGAACATTTCACCCATCAGGTCACGTTTTTCAATTCCAACCCCATGCTCACCGGTCAAAACGCCGCCAAGCTCGACACAGGATTTTAAGATATCGGCGCCGAACGCTTCGGCCCGTTCCAGCTGGCCAGGTTGATTGGCATCAAAGAGAATCAGCGGGTGCAGATTACCGTCACCGGCATGAAACACATTGGCGACACGCAAACCATGTCGGTTGGACATCTCAGCCATGCGTTTCAAAATTTCCGGCAAGGCTTGGCGCGGGATCGTGCCGTCCATGCACATGTAATCAGGCGAAATCCGGCCGACCGCCGGAAAGGCTGACTTGCGGCCTGCCCAGAAGGAATCGCGTTCAGCTTCGCTTTCACTCACACGCAGGGTGGTTGCACCCTTGCCTTCAGCAATTTGGCGAACCCGATCAATCAGGAAATCGACTTCGATTTTTGGACCGTCAAGTTCAACAATCAGCAGCGCTTGCGCATCGCGGGGATAACCTGCGTTCACAAAGTCCTCGGCAGCGTTGATGGCTGGGTTATCCATCATTTCCATACCACCCGGAATAATCCCGGCGCCAATAACCGCAGCCACCGTTTCGCCTGCAGCTTCGCTGGACGGGAAGCCGATCAGCACAGCGCGGGCAGTGGTTGGCTTGCGCAAAATCCGCACAGTCACCTCGGTGACCACGCCTAACAACCCTTCCGAGCCTGTCAGCAGGCCCATCAAATCATAACCACCACTGTCTAAGTGACGGCCACCAATACGCATTATTTCGCCGTCCAGCGTCGCCAGTTGCAGACCCAATAGATTATTGGTGGTCAGACCATATTTCAAACAGTGCACACCGCCTGCATTCTCGGCCACATTGCCGCCAATCGAACAGGCGATCTGGCTTGAGGGATCGGGGGCGTAGTAAAACCCTTCGGATTGCACCGCATGCGTAATTGCCAGGTTGGTAACCCCCGGCTGGACCACGGCGCAGCGATTTTCATAATCAACATCAAGGATGCGGTTGAACTTGCCTAAGCCGAGGATGACACCGTCAGCCAGCGGCAATGCGCCACCTGATAAGGAGGTCCCGGAGCCGCGCGGCACCACTTTTACACCGGCACCGGCACAATAGGCCAGCACGGCGGCGACTTGTTCCGGCGTTTCCGGCAAGGTGACGACCAACGGCATCTGCCGATATGCGGACAGCCCGTCGGTTTCATAGGCACGCATCTCATCGTCAGATGTGATCACGCCTTCGCCTGGAACAATGGCTTGCAGTGCGGCGACAATCGCAGATCGTTTGGCGATGATTTCTTGACTGGGCTTCGGCATCAACATGGGTTCTATCTCCATTAATGCGCCGCTTCACGAGGAAGCGCAGGCAGCAGACGTCAAAATAAAAACGGCCCGCATGCGGACCGCCGTATCGCCGCGATTTGTTGCCGGCTTAGCCTTGACGTGCTTTGAAACGCGGGTTGGTCTTGTTAATGACGAACACCCGGCCTTTACGGCGCACGACGCGACAATCTTTGTGGCGCTTCTTCAGCGTTTTGATGGAATTCGCAACTTTCATAACTGACAACCACGTTTAAACATTGGAAGGCCGCAAACTAGTGTTGTGAGGCCCACCTGTCAACCAACAACAGCGCGATCGCAGAAACACCGAAAAGAAATTATCGGCGGCATTTCCACCTGACGTCATCCACCGCCACGGTAGATGTTATAAGCGATGGAATATTTTCGTGTATATTGCCTAAATTGACGCGGTTCCGCCGCATCTTCAAGCCTAGGTCATTGTCGGCAGATATGGCGCGTTTCTCCCACAAAGCGCCCTCAAAAGGAGCAAATCGTGACCCAAATCACCCTTACCCTCGATGCGGTTGAGCAGCTGGCGCAGTCCTGTCTGCTGGCAAATGGTTGCAATGCAGATAATGCCAACGCGGTCGCCGATACCATCCTGCAAGCTGAGCGTGATGGTTGCCACAGCCATGGACTGCTGCGCCTACCGGGCTATGTGGCGGCGCTCAAGAGCGGCAAAGTCGATGGTCATGCCTGCCCTGAAGTGACCGCTGTGAGCCCATCGATGTTGCGTGTTGATGCCGGCGGCGGGTTCGCGCCACTGGCACTGAATAGCGGACGACCGGCGCTGATTGAGGCGGCCAAAACCCATGGCGTTGCGATTATGGCCATCACCCGCAGCCACCATTTCGCTGCGCTTTGGGTTGAGGTTGAACCGCTGGCGCGTGCTGGCTTAGCCGCCCTTGCCTGCACCGCATACATGCCGGCAATGCCGCCTGCCGGCGGCAATAAACCGTTTTTTGGAACCAATCCGATGGCCTTTGGCTGGCCGCGCGGCACGCAACCGCCGATGGTTTTTGATATGGCCGCCGCAGCCATGGCCAAAGGCGAGGTGTTGGTCGCCGCCCGCGACGGCCATGAACTGCCTGCCGGCACGGGCCTTGATCGTGACGGCAAGCCGACCACCGATGCTCAGGCCATTATTGACGGCGGCATGCTTTTGCCGTTTGGCGGCTACAAAGGCTCCGGTATTGCGATGATGATTGAACTGCTGGCCGCCGGCTTAATTGGCGAGCGCTTCAGCTTTGAAGCCGCCGCCCATGACAACAAAGATGGCGGCCCGCCTCGCGGCGGCGAATTTATCCTGGCCATCGATCCTAGCCGACTTGGTGGTGACGACTGGCTTGCACATTGCGAGAGCTTTTTCGCGGCCATGCTGGCGATTGACGGCACCCGCCTTCCCGGCGACCGCCGGCATGCAAATCGGGCGCAAACACCCAAAACCGGGATTCCCGTGCCGGAGGCCCTGCTCAACAAAATCAAAGACCTAGGCGGTCAACTGCCGTGAGCTTTTGCAAGGGGCTTTCCAAACGCCCCACTTCGGTGTTGAATTAGACAAAACAATGACAGGGTTTGGCGAAACAGAGGGGGTTTTCATGGACGCGAAGAAGGCTTGGGATTTCATCCATCACGTCGCCGCTGACGCGGAATGGACGGACGGTTTACGGGACATTTTTGAATATCGGGATCTTGGCACCAAAGACGCAACAAATGGTGACTTTGTCGCCCATGTGATCCGTGCAAATGGCAAAACCAACCCTGATCAGGTCCAGCAATGGCACCTGCACGAGTGTGATTTTCAATTCGTCTACGTGCTGAATGGCTGGGCCACTTTTGAATATGCCGACGAGGGTGTCAAAACCATCCGCAAAGGCGATCATATCCTGCAAGTCCCCATGATCCCACACCGTGAACTAGCCTGTTCCAGCGACTTTGAAGTTTTGGAAATCGTCTCACCGGCAGATTTCAAAACCCGTATTGTCGAGCCACCCGAAGGGGCGGCAGCGGCAACCTGAGGCTTTGGCCATGCATCCCACCTCTCCTGCGTCGCCTGAGATCGCCGACCTGCCGCTTGCCGGCATCCGGGTTCTCGATGTTGCCAGCTATATCGCTGCACCGGTCGCGGCCACAATGCTGGCTGACTTTGGTGCCGATGTGATCAAAATCGAGCCGCCCGGCGGCGACGGTTACCGCAATCTGCATGGATTGCCAGGCATGCCGATTGGTGATCGGGACTACGCCTGGCAGGTCGATAACCGCAGCAAGCGGGGCATCTGCCTTGATCTGGGCTGCCCACAAGGCCAGCAGGTCTTGCACCGATTGCTGGCCGACGCGGATGTGTTGGTGACCAATTTTCCGGCACCGGTGCGGCAGAAACTGCAGTTGCGCCATGAAGACTTGGCGCCGCTCAACCCGCGTTTGATTTATGCCTCGCTGACAGCATTTGGCGAAACCGGCCCAGAGGCCGCGAAGACAGGCTTTGATTCCACCGCCCTGTGGGCACGCACAGGCTTGATGGATTTGGTTAAACCTGACCCGGACGCCGCGCCGGCACGCTCATTGCCCGGCATGGGTGATCACCCAACCGGGGTTTCATTGCTCGCCGCCATTTTGATGGGACTTTATAATCGTGAGCGCACCGGCAAAGGCGGGCATGTGTCAACCTCATTGGTGGCCAATGGCGTTTGGATGAATGCTTTTTACGCCCAGGCACAATTAAGCCAAGCCGAAATCCCGATTCGGCCGCATCGTGATCAAGCCCCGAATGCTTTGGCAAACCACTATCGCTGCGGGGATGATCGATGGTTCATCTTGGCGTTGCTCAATGAGGACCGCCAAGCAGGGCCGTTTTTCAACGCTGTTGATCGCGCCGATTTATTATCTGACCCCAGGTTTAGTGATACCCCTAGTCGGCGCCGAAACGCCCTGGCACTGACCCAGATTCTTGATCAGATGTTCGCCAGCAAACCGTGGGATTATTGGCGTCAACGTTTAGAGCAAGAAGGCATCACCTTTGGGGTGGTGGGGAAATTGGCCGATATTAACGATGACCCGCAAATGCGCCACGCAGGTGCGGTCATCGACATGGCCGATGCCGCCGATGGTCAAACCATCGGCTCGCCACTTTTCATGAATGGATCCGGCAAACGCCCGCCCCTGCCCGCACCTAAAATCGGCCAACATTCACGCGAAATTTTAACCGAGATTGGTTTTGACACTGCGACCATTGAAAGCTTGCTTGCCGCAGGCGTTGTAGAGGAAACTCGCTAGCCTTGAGCAAGGTGAACATCATTACCCAATCCGCGACCCACGAAGCATATCAGAAGGAACACGAACATGCCCCATACCCATGACATGGTTGTCCGCAATGGAACTGTTGTTGACGGCACCGGGAGCAGCCCTTTTGCCAGCGATGTCGCCATAAATGACGGTAAAATCACAGCCGTTGGCCAGGTCAGCGGAAGCGGCAGCGAAGAAATTGACGCAAAAGGCTGCATCGTCACCCCCGGCTTTGTGGATATTCACACCCATTATGATGGCCAAGCGATCTGGGACCAGCATCTGGCGCCGTCCGCATGGCATGGTGTGACAAGTGTTGTGATGGGCAATTGCGGTGTCGGATTTGCGCCCTGCCGGGCCGATGATCGGACCAAGCTGGTTGAGTTAATGGAAGGGGTTGAAGACATTCCAGGCGCGGTGATGCATGAGGGTCTGGACTGGCGCTGGGAAAGCTTTGCTGAATATCTCACCGCCCTTGAAAGTCACCGCCGCGACATCGATGTTTGCGCGCTGCTACCACATGCTGCGGTGCGGGTGTTTGTGATGGGCGACCGTGCCATTCGCCATGAGGCAGCAACCGCTGACGATATTGCCCAGATGCGGACCATCACCCAGCAAGCGATCGAAGCCGGTGCCTTTGGCTTTTCGACCTCACGGACCGTCAGCCACAAGAGCTTGAAAGGCGACTACACGCCGACCTTGCGGGCCCATGAGGACGAGCTGACCGGGATTGCGATGGGCATGGCCGATGCCGGTGCCGGCTTTCTTGAAATTGTGTCAGATTGGAATGCACCTGATCCGGAAACGGAATTTGCCATGCTACGGCGGATTATCGAACGTTCCGGGCGTACCGCTGTTTTCTCACTGACGCAACGCCATGATCGAACCACTTTTTGGCAAGATTTGCTGCGCCTGGCGAAAGAAGCCGTGGACGACGGATTGTCAATTCGGCCCGTGGTTGCGCCGCGACCCATCGGCATTTTACTTGGCCTGCAAGGCAGTCAAAATCCGTTCTCCGGCACGCCCACATATAAGAAAATCGCTGGCCTCGCGGTGGCCGAGCGGGCGGCTGCGATGCGCGACCCGGAAGTGCGCCGGCAAATCCTGTCGGAAGACCCGATTGCCGGCAGCACCTTTCCGCTGATTAATCGTATTTCCTATGACCAAATGTATCGGTTTGGGAACCCGCCATGCTATGAGCCGGCGGCTGAAGACTCAATCACCGCCATGGCCGCCCGCGAAGGCCGCAGTGCTGCCGAAGTTGCTTATGACATTGTGATCGAAGATGAGGGCCGTAACTTTATTTATGCGCCGCTGGTGAACTATGCCAGCCATGATATGTCAACGCCGGAAGCAATGCTTGCGGATCGCAACGCCATTATGGGATTGGGTGACGGCGGTGCCCATGTCGGCTTTATTATCGATGCCGGTTTTCCAACCTGGCTGATGTCATATTGGGGCCGCGAGCGGCAACGCTTCGAGCTGCCGGAAATTATCCGCCGCCTGACCTCTGATACGGCAGCTGCCGCCGGCCTCGGCGATCGCGGCAAGATCGCTGTTGGGCTAAAAGCCGATCTGAACATAATTGACTGGGACAAAGTCGCTTTTGGCCGACCTTACGTCGCCGCAGACTTGCCGGCCGGTGGCCGCCGTTTACTGCAAGGTGCCGATGGCTATCGGGCAACCATCGTTTCCGGTCAAACAATTTACCGTGATGGCCAAGCAACCGGCGCGCTGCCAGGGCAATTGGTGCGCGGACAACGCGCCGCTGCTTAGGCTAAGAAATCGTAACTTGCCTGGATCGCGGCCAGCATTGAGTCAACATGCAGCAGTGCTGTGCCGTCGATTTGGGTGCTTGCCGTCGCGAGCATGAGATGATCAAACTCCCGGGGTGTCATTTCACGCCCCCAATTGACCAGCGCCGCTTCCTGCGCGACAGCAACGGCGGCGGCAACCTGCGGCGCGGCAAACGAGGTGCCGTCAACCTCCATCTCACCACGGTAAAATTTCGGCATGTCAACGCCCACATCCTCGCCTTGGGCATAGACATCAAGTAGCCGGCCCTTCTGCGAGAAAGCAGCGGCCTGGTCATCCTTGGTTGATGCGCCAACAGCGATCACATTCGAATTCGCGGCCAGAATGTTAATACCGTCGTTGGTGTTGCTGAGCCCACCATTGCCGGCGGCCACCACAGATACCACGCGGATTTCCCGTAAGGTTTCAAATTCGTCCGTTATCGATGTAACAACTTCATGGTCAACGTCGCCGTAGCCTAAGCTGACGTTAACGGCCGCGACATTGAAGCTTTCGGCATGATCAATCACCCAATCCAAGGCGGCTTCGATATCTTCCATTCGGGCCGACCGGGCAAAATCCGATACCACTTTCAGATGAATGATCCCCGCCCCTGGTGCATTGTCGGAGACAACGTCACCAACCATCGCACCATGGCTGAAGATCATCGGATCCCGTCCATCGCTGTCATGATCCGCAAAATCCAAGTCATAAATCACGTTATGTGAATTGTAGTGCGCACCTTGGCCGGTGTCGATTACGACGACAGACTGGCCTAAACCCGTATAAGACGTATGCATGATATCCATCCGTATATATTTATACTCTTTAGTGAGGATTAACATATTCGGATATTGCGTTTAGGCTAGCTTTTTCAGGCGCTTTTCATCAATGTGACTCAAATTGATATAATAAAACTACTTGTCTTGTTATTTTAAACTGTTATTTTCTACTGGTTCTTTTTTCAACCATAATAAGAATTTTTCATGAAAAACAGCAGTTATTCACCGAAACAAAAAAATATACGAATAGCCAAATGACCATCAAACCACAGTATGAATATACGTTTGTATCACCTCAAAATCCGCAAAGGCGCGATATGATCAGCCGTTAAAACTGGATGAATAAGGCAGGGAGCCGGTATGTCATCACTCAGAAAACTGGACCCAACAACGTCTGTAGGCGAGCTATTCTCGAGCGGTGAAATTAGCAATCGGACGCTTTCCGCAGTACGACGAGCTTTCATCGAAATCTATGGACCGGAAATCACACCCTACAATCCGCGCTTGCAGGATTTCATCTATATCCCGCCCGAGGTGCTGTTAAAGCAGCCCAATTTCGGCGCTCAATCTTTACTAAAATTAGACGCTATTTGCACACGTGCGGGGGTCACGATCGGTGCCAAGTTTGAACAACAGGACTTGCAGCTCGGTAAATATCTTGACGCGATATGGGCGCATTCATCGCGTTAATAAAATCCTCCCCAAAGGCCTCCTTGAAACATTCTCAAGCAGACACAAAAGCGCGGGTTTTGCGGCCGAAAGTTAATCTAAAGTCACCACCGAACCGTATCCTACTGTGATAATCGCCATCAATCCGTAGGAACACACCCATGCATGTGGTTTGGTATAAGCGTGACTTGCGGGTTCATGACCACGCCGCTCTTTGTGCTGCTGCCGCCGCCGGAGAGGTTTTGGCTCTCTACATCCTGGAGCCGGACCTTTGGCGGCAGCCGGATAGTGCGCCGCGCCATTGGCAGGTGATACGGGCGGCGTTAACCGAGTTGGACACAGAGCTGCGCCGCCTAGGTCTTCGCCTGACGGTCCGCAACGGCGATGCGTTGGCGGTTTTTAAAAGCTTGCACCAGCAACAACCGATCACCACCATCTGGTCTTATCAAGAAACCGGTAACGCGTGGAGCTATGGTCGCGACAAGCAGCTTGCCGGCTGGCTTCGCGAGGCCGCAATTCGCTGGCAAGAACTGCCGCAGAACGGCGTCATTCGGGGCTTAAAATCACGCGATGGCTGGGCCCGGCAATGGGATAGGGTGATGGCAAAACCGCAATTGACCTTGCCCAATGTTACCGCCGCCTCGGGTTTTGACAGCGCCGACATTCCCCGCCATATGACGGGGCCCGATACCGCCCCTGGCGCAGCGAGCGACGAATTGCAGATTGGCGGTAGGGCCGCCGGGCAAGCATTATTAGACAGTTTTCTGAACAGCCGTGGCCGGGCCTATCACTTAGAAATGTCCAGCCCATTGAGCGCCGTTGACAGCTGTTCTCGGCTGTCCGTGCATCTGGCCACAGGCAGTCTATCGATGCGCGAAATTACCCAAGCAACATGGCAGCGGATGATCCACGCCAAAGCGGACGATAGCGCCGCCGGCAAGCGCTGGCGACGCGCCTTGAGTGCCTATATCGGTCGGCTTCATTGGCATTGTCACTTCATTCAAAAGTTAGAGGATGCACCGGCAATCGAAATACGGAACATGCATCCCGGATATGACGGCCTGCGCGAGGGCGCATTCGACGAAGATAAATTCCGCGCCTGGTGCGACGGGCAAACCGGCTTTCCCTTTATCGACGCATGTATGCGATCATTGATCGCCACAGGGTGGATCAATTTTCGCATGCGGGCGATGCTTGTTGCTTTTGCAACCCAGCACCTGTGGCTGCATTGGCGCGAACCAGGACTGCACCTTGCCCGCCTGTTCACCGACTATGAACCGGGCATTCATTGGAGCCAAATGCAGATGCAATCCGGCACCACCGGAATTAATACCGTGCGCATTTATAACCCTGTTAAACAGTCCCATGATCAGGACCCGGACGGTCACTTCATCCGCCGCTGGGTTCCCGAACTGGCCGCCCTGCCGGCCGAAGCCATCCACCAACCCTGGACCCTGGGTGAGCTTGAACTTGCAGGCTTTAACGTGCAACTTGGCGGTGACTATCCGGCACCGATTGTCGATCATCTTGAGGCCGCCCGACGGGCCCGCGAACAGATTTACGCGATCCGCAAAAACCCCGCCTTTCGGGCCCATGCAGCAGATATTCTGGCGCGCCATGGAAGTCGTAAAAACAGCCCTCGGCCGCGCCGTCAAAAAGCCCGCTCACAGGCCCCTAAATCTGACCAAGAAAGTTTCACCTTCTGATGGCTCGTGCCCGCGCTAAAGCCGATCTGCCACACAAAGATTGTGTGACCTGTGGCCGCCCCTTTAGCTGGCGGCGCAAATGGGCAAACTGCTGGGACGACGTCAAATATTGCTCTCAGCGCTGCCGCAATCACCGTGTAAAGGAACCAACTGATGCTGCGTCACCCAAAAGCGATTGAGCCAGGCCCCGGCCAAGAATCAGTTTGGGATTACCCGCGCCCGCCGCGGCTTGAGCCTGTTCGCGAACCCCTAAAGGTTGTTTTCGCAGGCCAAATCTTCGCCCAAACAACAGCTGGTTTTCGGGTTCTGGAAACCTCTCATCCGCCTGTCTATTATCTGCCGCCAAGCGCTGTTTCCGCCGGTGTCCTGCATAAATTTCCCGGCAGCAGCTATTGCGAGTTTAAGGGCGCTGCCGCCTATTGGTCGATCAACCTTGACGGCCAAACGGTTGAGCATGCGGCCTGGTCCTACCCAAATCCAACCACGTCCTTTGCCGCCCTGGCCGATTACCTTGCCTTTTACGCCTCAAAAGTCGATCAGTGCTGGGTCGGTGATGATTTAGTCGATGCCCAGGAAGGCGATTTCTATGGCGGTTGGATCACCGATAAGGTGGTCGGGCCATTCAAAGGCGCGCCGGGAACGCGGTTTTGGTAACCTGCTTAAGCGTTGCCGAGGTCATCTAGAAATTGCGCCGCTTGTGCGCGGATTTCAACTTGGTGGTCAGCCTCAAAACGGTCCCAACTGCGATAAATTTGCGCCACCCTGGGGTTAACCGCTAAGCGGTCGCGGTGGCGGGCCAGAAAATCCCAATATAAGAAATTGAACGGACACGCCTCAGGGCCGGTGCGCTGTTTGACGTTATAGCGGCAATCGCGGCAATAGTTTGACATGCGGTTGATATAATTACCGCTGGCAGCATAGGGTTTCGATGCCAAGACGCCGCCATCGGCAAATTGGCTCATACCCAATGTATTCGGTGCTTCGACCCATTCATAAGCATCGGCATAGACAGCTAAATACCAGGCATGAACTTGCCGTGGCTCGACCGCCGCCAACATCGCAAAATTACCGGTTACCATCAGCCGTTGGATATGATGGGCGTAAGCCTCGCGCTTGGTCTGACCGATACAATCAGCAAGACACGCCATATCGGTTTTTCCATGCCAATAAAAATCCGGTAATGGTCGATGATGGTCAAGTGCGTTTCGGTCGATATATTCCGGCATGAAGCGCCAATAAATGCCGCGCACAAACTCGCGCCAGCCTATCACTTGGCGAATGAACCCTTCGGCAGCGTTAATCGCCACTTTGCCGTCCGCATAGGCCCGTTCGACCTGCCGGCAAACCTGCAGCGGATCAAGCAGGCCGACATTCAAATAAAGCCCGATAACCGCATGAAACATGAACGGCGTATCGCGCTGCATCGCATCTTGATAATCGCCGAATTGCGGCAAGCGCTGGGCAATGAAATCAGCTACCGATTGTTCCGCATCAGCGGCCGTGACGGCAAACCAAAAGGGGGTCAAATCGCCAAAATGATCGGGAAACCATGCGTCAACCAACGCCAAAACATCGGTTGTGATTTGGTCGGGTTGAAACCGTGTCGGTGCTGGTGTTTGCAGGCCGCCACGCGGCGGTTTGCGGTTATCATGGTCAAAATTCCACTTGCCGCCCGCCGGCACCTCATCGTCCATCAATAAGCCGGTAGAGCGCCGCATATCACGGTAAAAATACTCCATCCGTAACTGCTTTCGGCCTTCGGCCCAGCGGTCAAAGGTCGCGTGGCTGCAAAGGAACCGATCATCTTCAAGCAGACTGACATTTGCTGCCTGCAATGCCGAGAGCAGGCGCCATTCCCCCGGCCGCGTCGCAGCTGCTTGCCGAAGACCGTGGCGGGCCAGGGCACGGCCAATCTCACCGATGATAGTGCCGGTATTTTCAGGGTCATCAAGGCTGACGTAGTCCACTTGCCAACCCGCCGCGCGCAGCCGGTCGCGGAAATGCCGCATCGCCGAGAGAATGAAGGCAATCTTTTTGCGGTGATGGGGCACATAGGTGCCTTCCTCGCGGGCTTCTACCATCAACACCCGATCACAGCTTTGATCGCCGCTCGCAAGGACACTGAGCCGCTCCGATAATTGATCACCAAGCACCAGTAAAATCCTGCCGCCGGCCGATGCTGTGCTGTCCATGCTGTGCGCCTCTATCGCGTTGCCGATGGGGATGAGATAGATCAACGCCGGATCGATGGAAGCCCTGTGCCGATTGCCGCTTGATTAACGCCGCGATCATGCCATGTCATGAGTACCAAATGCGGCGTGAATAGGAACCAAGAGATGACCATAGAAACACCAAAATCAATGGGCCGGGTAATGGGCATTGAAGATAACGGCGATATTATTCACGTTGAATTTGAGACCGAGAACGGCGAGACCGTTGCTGGTATTTACGAGTTAATCGGTTGGACTGAGGCACCAAAGGCCGTGAAAATGGCCGTTGAACAAGAGCTCTGGGTGCCCAAAAAACTGAATTAAATCAACATTCAAAATTATTCCTTGTCGGCCGGCACTTTCCGTTAAACACTGATTTAGCTGTTTGCTTTCACTGCATGGGCGTGGATATGCCGCCGCGGAATTTATCGTCGATCAGACCTGCCACGACCGCTCTTGCTGCATGAGCACGCAGCCTAGGTCGCATTTGCATGGTTTGATTTTGGCGATTGTTGGGGTGTTGGTGTTAACCCCCGACTCGCTGCTTGTGCGGTTGATCGCAACCGATCCCTGGACCCTTTTGTTTTGGCGCGGCTTAGGTGTTGCCAGCGGTTTGTCGGTGGTCTTTTTGGCGCGCTACAAACGGCGATGGCGGGCGGAAATGATTGCGATTGGCTGGCGACTTGTGCCCAGCGCCATGGTGATTGCGCTTGGCTCTATCTTTTTTATTCTGTCGCTGTCGGCCACCTCGGTTGCAAACACCCTTCTTTTGATCAGCACGGCACCACTTTTTGCCGCTTTAATCGGATCGTTTTTTCTGGCTGAACGCACCAACAGGGCCACCTGGATAGCCATCGTCATCGGCTTTAGCGGCATTATCGTCATCGTTTTTGACGGCTTATCCACCTTGGGCTTTGATGCGGTACCCTGGGGTGAGGTCTTTGCGTTATGCACAGCGCTGACATTGGCACTGCAGTTTTCCCTGGTACGCGCCGCCCGTGATGTGGATATGACGCCATCGGTCATCGCCGGATCCCTGTTGTTCTCCGGCCTTGGCCTGATCATCGCTCAGGATGTCAGCTTGCCGACCAACAGTTTGCTGATGGTCGGAGTTCTGAGCTTGATTATTCTGCCGATCTCATTCATCTGTCTGACTTATGCGCCGCGCTATCTGCCGGCTCCGGAAGTCAGCTTGATCCTGTTGCTGGAAACAGTGATAGCACCATTTTGGGTTTGGGCGGTATTGGCCGAGACACCGGCAACCGCCAGCCTTCTGGGCGGCGCGGTCATCCTGGCGGCATTAATTGGTCACAGCATTTATGCCGGGCACAGGCGACGCTAAGCTTTGCCCTTAGCGACCTTCAAAAACAGGTTTGCTCTTGTCTAAAAAGGCCCGGAACCCGGTTTGAAAATCAGCGCTATCAAAACAATCATAGCCTTCATCAAGTTCGGCGTCGGTCAATGGCGTCGGATCCAGCAAACGGTACAAAAACTTTTTATGCCAGCGTGCCGATAATGGGGCACCTTCCGCAATTTTACGCGCCCATTGCGCACCTGCATCGTCAATAGCATCATCTGCAACCACTTTATTCACCAGCCCCAATCGCAAAGCATCATCGGCACTAAGCAAATCGCCAACCAACAAAATCTCAAACAATGCATTGACGCCGAATTTTGCGACCAGCGGGCGCAATTC
This sequence comes from SAR116 cluster bacterium AG-355-O21, assembly GCA_003280605.1. Taxonomy (GTDB): domain Bacteria; phylum Pseudomonadota; class Alphaproteobacteria; order Thalassobaculales; family Thalassobaculaceae; genus TMED26. Next base: position 42,208 of record QCEM01000001.1, read on the forward strand.
TTCGGGCGATTCAACCAATCCCAAGCGCTTGATCGGCACCCCGAAGCGGGCTGATTGTGTGCTAATTCGCAAATCGCACATTGCCGCCAAACCAAGCCCGCCACCAACACATGCCCCCTCGATTAGGGCCAAGGTTGGATGCCGGCAGGCCTGCACCGCCGCCATCGCCGGATTGGAAATTGCAGCGTAGGCAACGGCCTGCTCCCGAGTCGAACGCTTCTGCTCAAATTCTGAGATATCTGCACCCGCCGCAAAAGCTTTACCGCCGGCACCACGAAAAATAACACAGCGAATATCATGGTCATCGTCAAGCTCCGCCATGGCCGCGCTAATACCGGAAAACATTTCTAAATTCATCGCGTTCATGCGCTCCGGGGCGTTCAACAAAACTGTCGCAACAGCCCCGTCGCGGGTGACTTCTATGGCACTCATGATGCAACCTCTGTGTCTGTAATATCGCCTAAATGAATTGCCCCGGCAGCAGCCAGCGCAGCTATCTCTTGGTTATCATATCCGTACTCATTGAGAACTTCCCGGGTATGCTGGCCAAACACCGGCGCCGGCGTTGCCACCTGGCCTGGGGTTTCGTTCATTTTTATGGGCAGGCCAATGGTTTGCATATCGCCGGCCACGGGATGATGCAACCAGGGAACCATGTCGCGGGCAATCACTTGCGGGTCGTTATGCATCGCGTTGATGTCAAGGATCGGTCCTGCCGGCACCCCTTCGCGATCGAATAAATCTAGCCATTCGGCGCTGCTTGCGGTGGTGAAGACCTGCTCAAGCTCGGTGATCAGTTCGGCACGGTTTTCCATGCGGCCGGCATTTTCACGAAACCGTGGATCAACAGCTAAGTCCGATCGGCCAATGACCTCCATCGCCCGCGCCCAAACCCGTTGGTTGGCGGCACCTAAGTTGATGTAACCATCCTTGGTACGAACGGCCTGATAGGGAGCATTTAAAGGATGCGCCGAGCCAAGCGCCTGTGGTGCTAAGCCTGTGGCGAAGGCAATTGCTGACTGCCAATAGGTCAAGGTGATGCCGGCTTCAAACAACGACGTGTCGACCATCTGGCCCTCGCCGGTTTTCAATTTATGGGTATAGGCGGAGACGACCCCCAACGCTAGCAGGATGCCTGCCACAATATCGCAGACCGGCGGGCCAACTTTAACCGGCGGGCCGTCTGGCCGCTCGCCTGTGACGCTCATCAAGCCACTCATGCCCTGGGCAACCAGATCAAAGCCGGCGCGGGCACCATAAGGCCCGGTCCGCCCAAACCCGGAAATGGCGGCGTAAATAATACCTGGGTTAAGCTTTTTCAGCGCCTCATAGCCAAATCCCAGACGTTCCATCACCCCCGGGCGATAATTTTCCGTGACCACATCTGCATCGGCAAGCAAGCGGTGCAAAACAGCTTTTCCGCCTTCGGTCTTCAGGTCGACCACAATGCCGCGTTTATTCCGGTTCATCATCATGTAAGACGCCGATTCCCCGGCAATCGCAGGCGGCACCGTGCGGCGGGTATCATCACCACCATCGATTTTTTCGACCTTGATCACATCGGCACCAAGATCGGCCAACATCAGCCCGCAGGTTGGTCCCGCCATAACATGACAAAGTTCAATGACTTTGACGCCCGCTAAGGGACCAAAACGTTTCTTCGACATAATCAGCAGCTCCGCGTGCGAGGGTGGGACCCGTATCCGGCCATGAACATCGCCGGCCGTCAAGATAGCTTGCTGTCTCTTGCGGCGCGGCGCACTTTCAGACATCGTGAGGGATAACACGTATTTGGATAGAGGCCCTTTATGACCAAACCTAAAATTACGGTGATTTCCCTTGGCGGGACGATTTCGATGGTCAAAGGCACGACCGGGGTTACTCCTGGTTTGAATGCTGATGATTTAATTGCCGCCGCCCCCGGTATTGATGAGATTGCGATATTAACGGCCGAATCGCGGCCCCCTGTCGGCAGTTCCGATCTGTCTTTGCCGGAGATTTTTTCAGTTGCCCAACGGGTGGTTGAGCTGGCAGCCAGCGGCGATGCAGACGGCGTGGTCATTACCCAAGGTACCGATACCTTGGAGGAAACCAGCTTCTTGATGGATCTTTTACTCGATCCGCCTATTCCGGTGGTCATGATGGGTGCCATGCGGCATCCTTTATCAACATCACCGGACGGTGCCGGCAACCTGGCCAATGCTGTTCGTTTGGCCGCCGACCCGCGGGTCGGCAAGCGCTTCAGCGACCTTGGTGTGATGGTCGTTATGCTGGACCAGGCCTGGGCGGCCGTCGATGTGGCCAAAGCCAATAGCCATCGCATTGATGCCTTCACGGCCCCTGAAACAGGGCCGGTGGCCGTTTTTGTCGAGGATCGTTGCCGGTTGGTAAGTTTCCCCGACCGGGCCTGGAAACGCGCCGTCCAACGCTTTGATTTCCTCAATCAGGTGAAGGTTGAGGCGCTGACCACAAAACCTGTTGCCATTGCCCCGATGAGCCTTGGTGAAGCGGGTGGAAGCCTGGCGGCGATGGCCAAAGATGACGATATGTTTGGCTATCACGGGATGGTTATTTCGGCGCTGGGCGGCGGCCATGTTCCGGCCCGGGTGGTGCCGGCGTTGGTGGCGCTTTTGGCACGGATGCCGGTGGTTATCAGCGGCCGCATGGGCAGCGGTTACCTCTTGCAGAAAACCTATGAGGTACCTGGCTCAGAAATTGATTTGGTGGCCCGCGGCTTCAGCTATGCCGGCCGCTTGCCGCCCATTAAGGCGCGCCTGCTGCTGGCTTTGATGCTGGCAAGCGATATCCCACGCGCAGAAATTGAGACCCTGTGGCTGGATCTTAACTAAGACCGTTTAGCAGGCCGCAAACACGCGCTTTAAACATTTGGATCCAGACCCCAAGCTTCATACCGCTCGGGGTCTTCCATCCAATTCTCGCGCACTTTGATGAACAAAAACAAATGCACCCGCCGGTCGAGCGTTGCCTCTAAGTCGGCGCGCGCCCGCGAGCCAATTGTTTTAATCCGCTTGCCTTGATGGCCAAGGACAATTTTACGCTGGCTTTCGCGTTGCACATAAGCAACTTGATCAATTCGCACCGAGCCGTCTTCACGGTCTTGCCATTTCTCGGTTTCCACCGTGATGGCATAGGGAAGTTCATCATGGAGCTGCAGGTAAACCTGCTCACGGGTGACCTCGGCGGCGTATAATCGCAGCGGTAAGTCCGTTAAATCATCTTCCGGATAAAGCCATGGCCCGGATGGCATTTGGGTTGCTAGATACCCCATTAAATCGGCGCAACCATGGCCCTTTTCGGCTGAAATCATGAAGCTCTGTTGAAAATCGGCAAGCTCATTCAGTTCCGCCGCTAAGGGCAAAAGTTGATCGCGTTTCAGGGTATCAATCTTATTAATGGCCAAAATGGCAGGGCGCTTATTCTCGCGCAAGGTTGCGGCAATGCGGCGACTATCGTCATCAATTCGGCGGCGGCTGCCATCATATAAGAACACCACTTGGTCAGCGTCACTGGCACCGCCCCAAGCCGCGTCAACCATGGCCCGATCAAGGCGCCTGCGGGGAACAAATATTCCCGGCGTGTCGATAAAAACCACTTGCGCCTGGTCCACCATCGCAACCCCGCGAATGCGGCTACGGGTGGTTTGAACCTTCGGTGTGACAATCGACACTTTTGCCCCAACAAGGGTGTTCATCAAGGTCGACTTGCCGGCATTTGGCGCTCCTAAGAGTGCGACCAAACCACAGCGTGTATCGCGTTCTGACATTCAATTTTCCTTTTCAGCGCCGATGCGCCGCAGCATCTCGGCGGCGGCCGCTTGTTCAGCGGCACGTTTAGAGCCGCCTTCGGCAGAAACTTCCGCAACCCCATCAACCATGACAGCAATCACGAAAATCGGCGCGTGGTCACTGCCCTGACGCGATAGTAAGCGGTAACTCGGCAACGGCTTACCGCGTCCCTGGGCCCATTCCTGCAGGCTTGTTTTGGCATCCTGCGGCGGGCTTGCATCAGCTTGAATAAGCGCCTCCCAATGGTGCAGCACAAAGCCCCGGGCGGCGTCCAGGCCGGCGGCTTTATATAGCGCCCCCAAAACAGCTTCTAAAATATCGGCCAGCACCGCCGGATTTTGCCGCAAACCGGAATTTTCCTCGCCGCTGGACAAGATCATGAAGCCACCAAGGTCGATATCAAGGGCCACCTGCACCAAAGAATTGCGGCTCACCAATTTCGCATGCCGGCGGGAAATATCGCCCTCTGCTTCGCGTGCAAACCGCCGCAGTAATTCTTCCGCGATAATCAGCCCAAGAACCCGGTCGCCGAGGAACTCTAAGCGTTCATAGCTATTGCTTCGGGTATTGCCGGCACTGGCATGTGTTAACGCCCGGCGCAGTTCGCTCAGGTCGTCAAAACCATGCCCAAGGCGGGCCGTTAAAGCCGCAATGTCGGTCTCGGCGCTCACTCGATGCCCTGGAACAGGCGCGAGAAACGGATCGCCAATGGCCAGCGCCATACTTCCCAGAGCGCGGCGCTGCCATCGGTCGAGAAAAACAAAATGTCAGCTCGCCCGACAAGGTTTTGATACGGCACAAAACCAACATCGGCAGCACGGCTATCAACTGAGTTATCGCGGTTGTCGCCCATCATGAAATAATGCCCGGCCGGAACCGCAAAGACAGGTGTGTTGTCAAAGGGCGCCTGATCGCTGAACTCAAGGATCAAATGACTGCTGCCATTCGGCAAGGTTTCCCGAAACTGCCGCGCCGGAACAACCCGTCCCATCCTATCGGTATAGGTAAAATCAGCAACCCGCTGACGTTTCACCGGCTCACCATTGATATATAACCGACCTTGTTGCACTTGGATCTTGTCGCCTGGCAGGCCGATCAGACGCTTAATGTAGTCAATTTCATTTTCGGTCGGCTTTTTAAACACCACCACGTCACCGCGTTTCGGCTCAGAGCCAAAAACCCGTCCGGGGATCAGCGGAAAGCCAAAAGGCAAAGAGTAACGGCTATAGCCATAGGACAGCTTTGAAACAAACAGATAATCGCCGACAAGCAGCGTCGGGATCATTGATCCTGACGGGATATTAAATGGCTCAAAAGCAAAGGTACGGATACCAAGGGCGATGACCACCGCCCAACCCACCGTGCGGACCATTTCCCAAAACGATTGGGATTTCTTTTTTTCCCGAGCCTGCATAAGTGGTCTTCCTTTTTGAATCAAAGCTATCACGCATGTGGCCGCTGATATGCCGGAAAACCCCTGTTTCGGCAACCGGCATCTCGTTTAGGCGAGTTTAAGGGGAATTTTCGGGTCCACTGAAATGACAACAAAAGCAACGACCATCCGCCGTTCATCGCTGATGGATACGCGAATATGTGCGGTCTGACCACTGCCAACCTGCGCTGCCAAATGCGTCGCCGCAAACCCATTAAGCGTGATAACCGGTTCACCATGGGCCGCATTGGTGACAACGAAATCATGCCACTTAATACCCTGTTTAGAGCCGCCACCAAGGGCTTTCCAGCATGCTTCTTTGGCCGCCCAACGTTTTGCGTAAACAGCGGCCGGGGTGGCGGATTGCGCCGCCCGGGCGCGTTCTTCGGCAGTGAAAACACGGCGAACAAACCGCTCCCCAAAACGGTTTAAGACTTTCTCGATCCGGTCAATGTCCACAATATCTGTGCCGATGCCAATAATCACCGCAGGCTAGCTCCGCGCCCGGTCAATCGAGGTGATCACTGGCATTGCCCGCAGCGCCGCCATGATATGACTGAGATGGCGCACATCAACAACCTCAACATCCAAGTTTAAATCAAAAAAATCAGCGGTTCTTTTGGTGATCTTCAGATTCATGATATTCGCGTTGTTATTCCCCAATACGCTGCAGAGCGTCGCCATACTGCCGGTCTCATTGGTTATGGTGACGTTCAAGCGAGATACTTGTTGGGCATCTTCGCTATCTCGATTCCAGGCGACGTCCCGCCAGCGTTCCGGCTCGGCGTGAAAATTTTCCAAGACCTCGCAGTCGATGGTGTGGATCGTGACCCCTTTGCCGGTGGCGGCAATACCGACAATGCGCTCACCCGGCAACGGATGACAGCAACTGGCGATATGGAAGGCCACACCCGGCGTCAGCCCCGTAATCGGGATCGCATTGGTTTTGCGTTTACGCTTTTTGGCCGCTTTTTTTACCTCGCCATCGGTCGGCCGTGAGGATGGTGATGCCACATACAGCACTTGATTTGGATCTAAGGTGCCGTCTCCAATCGCCGCCATCAGATCGTCAACTGTGCTGAATTGAAACTTTTCGCATATTTCAGCTAACAGCTTGTCCGTCAGCGCGACGTCCTCTTGGCGAAAGGTTTTTTCTAAAATCTTCGCACCGAAATCACGAAATTCTTCCCGCTCGCGTTGTCGGACAAACCGCCGAATTTGCGCTTTGGCTTTGCCGGTGACACATATTTGATCCCAGGTTGGCGACGGTGTTGAGGTGTCCGACAACACAATCTCAACCTGGTCACCGTTCTGCAGCTCAACGGACAGTGGGCGGTTTCGGCCATTAATCTTGGCACCCACACATTTGTTGCCGACTTCGGTGTGCGTCGCATAGGCAAAATCAATCGGTGTTGATCCACGCGGCAAAGCCGTCAGCTTGCCTTTGGGCGTGAAACAAAACACCTGGTCGGCATACATCTCGAGTTTGGTATGTTCTAAAAATTCCTCGGGGCCGTCGGCATTGTCAAGGATCTCAAGCAAATCGCGGATCCACTTATATTGCTCACCTTCGCTTTGATCGCCTTTTTGCTTGTAGTTCCAGTGCGCGGCAACGCCGCGTTCTGCAATCTCATGCATCTCGGCCGTTCGAATTTGCACTTCAATGCGTTGTTGCAATGGCCCGATAACCGATGTGTGCAAGGAGCGGTAGCCATTCGGTTTCGGAATGCTGATGTAATCTTTAAAGCGCCCCGGAACCACTTGGTAGTGACCATGGATAACGCCTAACGTGCGGTAGCAATCATCCAAGCTTGGCACGATAACCCGGAACGCCATAATGTCTGATAATTGCTCGATGCTGGCGTGTTTACGCTGCATCTTTCGCCAAATCGAATACGGCGATTTACGCCGACCGTTGACCTCGCAGTCACACCCGTTTTGACTGCAAACGACGGTTAGCTCGTCGATCACAGTCTGCACCATTTCGGTCTCAGCACTGCCTAAAAATTGTAATCTGGCGAGGATCGATTGGCGGGCATCGGCATGCAATTCAGTGAAAGCAAGGTTTTCCAGCTCATCCTTCAGGTCACGGATCCCAATTCGCTCGGCAAGTGGCGCATAAATATCCAACGTCTCGGCGGCAATGCGCTTGCGCTTAACCGGGTCCTCAATGAAGTGCAGCGTCCGCATATTGTGCATTCGGTCCGCCAGCTTGACCAGCAAGACACGAATATCTTCCGACATCGCTAAAACAAATTTACGGAAGTTCTCGGCATCTTTGGTCCGGTCGGATTGCAATTCCAGACGCGTTAATTTGGTAACGCCATCAACAAGCCGGCCAATATTTTCGCCAAAAACCCTGTCAATGTCCGGAAGTGTCGCTTCGGTATCCTCAATCGTATCATGCAGCAGGGCGGTCACAATGGTGTCACCATCCAGTTTCATATCCGTCAGGATGCCGGCAACTTCGAGCGGGTGCGAGAAATACGGGTCACCTGAGGCACGTTTTTGCGAGCCATGCATGCGCATCGCATAAACATAGGCACGGTTAAGCAAATCCTCATCTACCGATGGATCATAGGCGCGTACCCGTTCAACCAATTCGTACTGTCTAATCATGCGATTAACGTGTCATAGCAGCAGTTATTTGACGACCGAAAACAACAACGGGCAGCCACAGCCGCCCGTTCCAAGTGCTGCTTAACTGTCGCCGTTTAGTCAAGCGCAGCTGCATCATCGTCTTCAAAACCACCGGCTTGGCGAATCTGCATGCCGAGTGCATCGGCATCATCATCGGCGATCTGCCCACCGCCCGCACCGCCATCGGCGATCTGCTGTGTTTCTTGGCCGATCAGATTTTCCAGATCGTCATCTTCCGGATTATCGATCTCAACATGCTTCTGCAGGCCTTTGATCAAGGCTTCTTGCAGACCCTCAATGTCGACCGTCACATCAGCAATTTCACGCAGCGCCACCACAGGGTTCTTATCGCGGTCGCGGTCAATGGTAAGCTCGGCACCGGCAGTCACATCGCGTGACCGTTGTGCAGCCGTCATCACCAAATCAAAACGGTTCGGAATTTGCTGGATGCAGTCCTGGACAGTGACGCGCGCCATTGGCTTGGTTCCCCACAGTGAATTTTGCTAAGCGCCGGAATATAAGACTGCAACTACGCAAACACAAGCCTAAATGGCGCTGCACACAGGCTTACGCAGGTCCAACCCAGACCGGGCCCAAAGGATTAAGGCGAATTCCCGGGCGCAAACGTTGCCAGGGTAAATCGGCCGGATCCGCAATCATTGGGCCAGGTGCCGCACAAACTAAAATTTCTGCTGCAATTGGCGCGAAATCCGCCCGAAAATGCACTGAGCTTTTATTGACTAAGATCTTCTCGGTGGTCGGCTCGATGTCCACAAAGCGATACATGGCTTGGTCAGCTAACTGCGCCTTGTTACAGGTCACAACCACCCGAATGCCGCCAATCCGCAGGCATGCCGACGGCCCCATGTTAAACTCTGCGCCGCGGTAAAATGGTCCGGTTGCATCAAACCGGCCGTCATGCAGTTTTTCGACCGTGTAAACAGCTTCAAAAGGATCATCGCCGGCGACCCCGGAATGACCACCAAAAGACAGCCGCACCTCTGCGCCAACGCCTGCACGGTGGGCAATTTCAGCAGCGGTTCGATCAACCATTAAGCCAAGGGACGCCTGCTCTGCCCGGGCCGCAACCAAGGCCTTTAAGATTCCGGCAGTGTTCGAATCGCCGCCGGCTCCCGGATTATCTTGGGTGTCGGCAATGACGATGGGGCCATGTGCGGAGGGCGCCAATCGCATGGCTTCTTGAACCGCTTCATCAGGCCCGTAGATTCGCCCGGCAAAACCGCCCTCGGCGGCATTCACGGTCGCAGCCAAAGCCGCACAGGCCTGATTTGTCGCCGCCTGATCCCAGCCGTAGGTAAACACCGAGGGGCCGCAATGGTGAATGTCGGCGGCCGGGAAACCAGGTGTGAACGAGGCATGCATCACCTCGCCCTGTTCATAATTGGCCAGGTCACTGTAAATTTGGTCTGCCGGCGCCATCATTGTGCATTGCCAATTAAGCGGAATAAGAAAAGGGATTTGCTGAAAGGCTTTGGCCGGCCGGCCACCGCGGGCAAACATCTCATTCAGCAAGCGGGCGGTACGCGCACCTGTATCCGCCATATCCACATGCGGATAGGTACGATAGGCAACCAAAAGATCCGCCAAGTCAATCATCGCCGGCGTGGTGTTACAATGCAGGTCGAGACTGGCGACCAACGGCATGTCAGGCCCAATCAGTGCGCGCACCCGGCGCAGCAACTCACCCTCACCATCTTCAAAATGCTCGGTCACCATAGCCCCGTGCAAACACAGGTAAACCGCATCAAACGGCGCAGCTGCGGCGAGACCGTCAAGGATCAGGGCGGCAATATGTTCAAAGGCTTCTTCGGTCACCACATCCGATGGTGAGGCCGAGCCCCAACTTAGCGGATGGCACACATGCCCGAGCGCTTCGGCCTGCTCAACAAACCCTGCCAAAGAGATATTTCGGCCGCACATTTGCGCCATCATCGCGTCGCCGGAACTCAGTGTTGGGCGGCTGCCGCCCACTTCAAAAGCCGCAAGGTCGGCTTTGCTTGGGGCAAATGTATTGGTCTCATGTTGCATACCGCCAACCGCGATCCGCGCCATCACAATCTCCTCAACTATAATTTTAAAGGCCCGCCGACGACCGCCGGCGGAACCAATCGGGTTTATTCCGCCGCCGCTTTTTTATCGCCTGCGGATACAAATGCAGCCTTTAATTCACCCTCACGACGTAAAGCTTCGGCAAGATGACGCTCTTTTACATGACCATAACCGCGAATGCGTTCCGGCACCGATGCAAGGTCAACCGCTAGGCTGTGATTGTCGCCGGAGAGACGCTCTAAGATCATCTCGACCGTGGCGAAGTAATCGGTAATCAACGCGCGTTCGGTGCGCCGTTCCTCGGTTTTACCAAAGATATCAAAGGCCGTACCGCGAAGTCCTTTGAAGCGCGCCAGAATGCCGAACACAGTCATCATCCATGGCCCAAAAGTCGCTTTCTTCAAATGACCTGTTTCCGGATCGCGTTTTGAGAACAGCGGCGGCGCTAAGTTGAACTGAAGTTTGTAATCACCTTCAAACTGCTCCGCCAACTGGTCACGGAAGGTGGCTGAACTATGCAGCCGGGCAACCTCATACTCATCCTTATAAGCCATCAGCTTGAATGCATAGCGGGCCACGGCTTTGGCCAAACTGTCACTGCCGGGCAGTTTTGCTTGCTCGGCCGCCGCGACCTTCCGAACCAGGGCTTCATAGCGACCTGCATAGGCTTGGTTCTGATAGGCCGTCAAAAACTCACGACGGCTGGCAATCATGCTGTCGAGGTCATCCACCTGAGTCGCCGCAGGTGCCGCCTTCTCTGCCGGTGTTGCAATCCGCTCGACCGCAGCCAAGTCATGGGCCGCCCGCCGCCCCCAAAGGAAGGCTTGCTTATTAAACTCGATGGCAACGCCGTTGAGCTCCATCGCGCGTTCGATTGCTTCGGCGGACACCGGGATAAGCCCTTGCTGATAGGCATACCCAAGCATGAAACCATTGGCGGCAATGCTGTCACCAAGCAGTTTCGTCGCAATCTGGGTGGCTGCCAAGAAATGGCTGGAGTTATCGCCGGCAGCGGCCCGGATCGCCTCCTGCATCGGATCACCTGGGAATTTCATGTCGGCATTCATCGCAAAATAACCGTTCATGGTTTCCTGGGTATTCACAATCGCAAACGACTGATCACTGGAAAGCTTGGCCAGAACATCCGGCTGCGTGGCGGTAACGATATCACAGGCAATCAAGAGCTTGGCATTCCCCGAGGAAACCCGGACAGCGTGTAAGTCCTTCCGTGCGTTCGCAATCCGCACATGGCTGACGACCGGGCCACCTTTTTGTGCCAAGCCGGTGGCATCAAGGATGGTCGCATTTCGGCCCTCAAGATTAGCCGCCATTCCGAGCAAGGCGCCGATGGTAACAACCCCGGTGCCGCCAATCCCTGCAACCATGATCGAATAAGCTTCATCAGCCGTCGGCAAAACAGGTTCCGGCAGCGCTTCAAAGACAGCAGGCAGGTCAGCTGTTTTCGCTTCGCCTGTGCGGCGTTTCAGACCGCCGCCAATCACATTGACAAAGCTTGGGCAAAAACCTTTTACACAGGAATAATCTTTGTTGCAGCTTGACTGATCGATCCGCCGCTTGCGGCCAAAATCCGTTTCCACCGGCGTGACCGAGACACAGTTAGATTTGGTTCCGCAATCACCACAGCCTTCACAAACCAACGGATTAATGAAAATCCTTTTATTTGGATCTTCCATCAAGCCGCGTTTCCGGCGGCGGCGTTTTTCAGTGGCGCAGGTTTGATCGTAGATCAGCACTGTCACCCCTTCTTGGTCCCGCAAGTCACGCTGCACCCGGTCAAGATCGTCACGGTGTTCCACTTGCAAACCGCTGGGCCAAGCGGTCCCCATCGGATATTTTTCCGGATCATCGGCGACGACGACCACACGTTTGACCCCTTCGGCCGATACCTGAGCGGCGATCTGCGGCACCGTGAAACCATTATCTGCCGGCTGCCCACCGGTCATCGCCACAGCGTCATTATAAAGGATTTTATAGGTAATGTTGGCGCCGCTGGCGACCGCCATCCGGATCGCCATTGAACCGGAATGGTTATAGGTACCATCGCCAAGATTGGCGAAAATATGCTTGGTTTTCACAAACCGCGACTGCCCCACCCAGGGGATACCTTCACCACCCATATGCGTGTATGTATGGGTTTCACGATCCATCCAAACCGACATGAAGTGACAGCCAATGCCGGCGGTCGCTCGGCTTCCTTCGGGGACCCGCGTTGAGGTATTATGCGGACAGCCGGAGCAAAACCACGGTTGGCGGTTAAAATCTGTCGCCGCCGGCTTCAGCAATTGGCTTTTGGATTCAATGATCGCCAGCCGTGCAGCGACACTTCGCTGGTCAATATAGTGTCCGAAGCGGGCCATGATCGCTTTGGCAATTTCGCCAGGTGACAGTTCGGTGACGACCGACATCAGCGCCTGCCCATCGGGATCGACCTTGCCGAGTACCCGTGGCCGGGATGCCGCCGGCCGGTTATAGAATTGTTCTTTCAACTGCGGCTCGATAACGCCGCGTTTTTCCTCAATGACCAGAACTTCGTCCAAGCCTTCGGCAAAGGCCCATGCGCCTTGCGGCTCTAGCGGCCAAGCCATGCCAACCTTGTACACCCGCAGGCCAATCTCAGCCGCGAGGGCATCATCAATCCCCAGATCGTCTAATGCCTGGCGAACATCAAGATAGGCCTTACCGGTGGCGATAATCCCAAAGCGCGGTTGCGGGCTATCAATGACAATTTCATCAATTTTATTACGGCGCGCAAACGCATGCGCTGCCTTTAGCTTGAAGTTTTGCAAGCGAGGCTCTTGATCATACCACATGTCCGGCCAGCGGATATTCAAGCCACCTTCGGGCATCTCAAAATCCGGATTGGTGAAGGTCAACTTGTCGGGATCAATATCAATCGTTGCCGAGCTATCCATCGCTTCGGTGACACATTTCATGGACACCCAAAGGCCGGTAAACCGCGACATGGCAATGGCATATAGACCGAAATCAATCACCTCTTGGACGTCTGACGGATTGAGCACCGGGATCGACGCATCCATCATCGCAAATTCGCTTTGATGCGGCAGCGTCGATGATTTACCGGCATGGTCGTCACCCAGCAGCACCACAACCCCGCCATGCGGCGAGGTGCCGCTGTTATTGCCGTGCTTAAAGACATCGCCGCAGCGATCAACGCCAGGACCCTTGCCGTACCACATGCCGACCACACCGTCGATTTCACCATCACCAAACAAATTGGTTTGCTGACTGCCCCACACAGCGGTCGCCGCGAGTTCTTCATTCACCCCAGGTTGAAATTCGACTCGATGCTTTTGCAAAAATTGTTTGGCTTGCCACAGCTGCTGGTCAACCAGCCCTAAGGGCGATCCGCGATACCCGGAAATGAAGGTTCCCGTGGTCAGGCCGGCACGCTCGTCGCGGCGTTGCTGCAGCATCGGCAACCGAACCAACGCCTGCACTCCGGTCATAAAAACTTGCCCGGTTTCCGCGACGTATTTGTCGTCAAGCGATACATTTCGTAATGCCATCTAACCCTCCTGGTGCATGCGACTGTCGGCGCGATACCAACTGCGAATTTTATATGTTACGGCGTATTTTCACGGACGACAATGCAAGCGGCCAAAATCCTACGTCAAATGCATTGGTGCGACAAAATAACCAAATCAAGCAGCGGCTTTAAAGGGCCGGCCCAGGCCGCTGCCTGCAAACAGACGCGATCACTGCCCTGTGATGCTTTCCAAGTCCATCCAGATCAGGCATAACACTGCCCGGAATCATTCGCTGGAACCGTTTAATGGCTATCCTTGTAACCGGCGCCGCTGGTTTTATCGGCATGCACGTCGCAACAGCGCTGTTGGCGCGGGGCGAGCAGGTTGTCGGCATTGATAATCTGAACGATTACTACGACCCGCGCTTAAAACAGGCGCGCTTGGCCCGGTTGCAAACTGAGCCGGGCTTCACCTTCGTAGCCATGGACTTTGCAGATCGTGCCGCTGTCGCGCGGTTGCCGGAAAAATTTCCCGACCTTGATCAGATTTTGCATCTCGGTGCCCAAGCCGGGGTGCGATTCTCAATCGAGCAGCCTTTCACCTATGCCGAAAGCAATCTGTTCGGGCAGCTGACGATGATGGAGTTAGCACGCAGCCTCAAGCAAGGCCGGCACGGCTGTAAAAGCTTCGTTTATGCCAGTTCATCATCTGTCTATGGGGCCAACCGCACCCTGCCCTACAGCATCGATCAGCAAACAGACCAACCGGTATCATTTTACGGCGCGACCAAAAAAGCCGCCGAAATCATGGCCCAATCCTATGCTCATTTGTATCAAATCCCCTCGACCGGGCTACGTTTTTTCACTGTTTACGGGCCCTGGGGGCGGCCTGATATGTCGCCTTGGCTGTTCACCTCGGCGATCATCGAAGGCCGCCCGATCAAGGTCTTCAATAATGGCCAGATGAAGCGTGACTTTACCTATATCGATGACATTGTGTCAGGCACTCTGGCGGCCCTCGATCGGCCGCCGACGGCAGCACAATCAGCGCCGCATAAGGTCTATAACTTAGGCAATCACGAGCCAGTCAATTTGCTGGATTACATCGCTGTGATTGAACGCGCCTGTCAGAAAAAAGCGCTGCTAGAGATGCAACCGATGCAAGCTGGTGATGTCCTGGAAACCTATGCCGACATTACCGATAGTTGCCGCGACCTGGACTTTCAACCAAGCACCTCAATCGAGGAAGGCATCCCGCAGTTTGTGGATTGGTACAAATCCTATTTTGACGTCTGATGACCGTGATTGAGCCTGCGGCAAGCAGCGGCCGGCGGGTATTGACCGGCAATCTGGTAACCATTATCGGGGTTTTTCTGTGGTCAACAGGCTTTCCGGCGACAGCCCTGTTGCTGGAAAACTGGGATCCGGTGCTGCTGGCCACCATCCGGATGAGTGTCGCCGGCATCACCCTTAGTTTGTTGGTGATCGTCAGCGGTCGCGGCAAAGAGTTACGGCAGGTCCGTTGGCGCGATGCCTTCCTTTTCGGTGGGTGTTTGCTGTCATTATCGACAACCTGTCTGATTCTCGCGCAAAACTATGCCGACCCGACCTCGGTTGCGATCATTTCCACAGGCATCCCCGTGATCTCGCTATTCATCGGCTATCTCGCCGGCAGCGAGGATTTAAGCAGCCGAAAGATTTTTGCCATCGCCTTCGCCATCGCCGGCGGCATCACTTCTGCAATGGCAGGGATAACCGGGCTTGGTGATTTTCGTGGCGGTGAAATTATCATCCTCGGCTCGCTGGTGCTGTTTACCATTTTCACCCGCAATACAGTCAGCCGCTTTCAAAATGTTTCCGATTTGACAAAAGGCGCCGCAACCACCGCTGCGGCCGGCCTCATCATGAGCATTATCATCACCAGCGTTTGGGCCAGCGGCTTGGTCACATTTCGCTATGATTTCAACCCGCGTGACCTTGGACTGCTGCTGTGGATTGGCGGCATCTCGGCAGGTATCTCGATGGTGCTGTGGTTTATGGGCGGCCGATTGCTTGGCGTCACCATCGCCGCCATGCATCAGAACGCGGTGCCGTTCCACGTCATGATGGTGATGTTCTTGCTTGGCGGCGGCTTCGTTTTTGACCGTCTCATCGATGCTGCAATGGTGGTTTTCGGGGTCGTTTTAGCGCAGTGGTCCGTCAAAAAAACCCCTCGCCACCCCTAGCCATACAGACGATCCAAGCGATCCGCATAAGCGACCCGTAATTTATGGCGGCGGATTTTCAATGTTGGTGTCAGCAATTCATTATCCACGGTGAAAGCCGCGTCAGCGATGATAAAGCGGCGAACCTTTTCCAAGTTCGATAATTGCTCGTTGGCATTTACCAGTGCCGCATTTAACGACGAAAGTAGCGTCTTTTCATCGTCCGAGCCGGCAGCCGGCGGCACAAATTCGCCCTCCGGCACCAACACGGCAACTAGGTAAGGGCGCTTATCGCCATAAACCATCGCCTGGGCAATTTCCGGCTGTAGCGTCAGCACGCCTTCCACTTTCATAGGCGAAATATTGTCACCGCCGGAATTAACGATCAGATCTTTTTTCCGGTCGGTGATTTCAAGATAGCCGTCGCCATCCAGGACGCCGACATCGCCGGTATGTAGCCAACCATCGACGATGGTCGCGGCGGTTGCCTGTGGATCACCCCAGTAACCATCCATCAGCAAATCACCGCGAACCAAAATTTCACCATCGTCAGCCAACCGCAACTCAACCCCGTCAATGACCTGTCCAACGGTATGGATTTTGATTTTTCCAGGCGGGTTAACACTGATCAGCGGTGCTGCTTCAGTTTGCCCATAGCCTTGCAAAAGACGCACACCAAGGGCCAAAAAGAAGGTGCCGATATCAGCGTTCAGCGCGGCACCGCCGGAAACAAAAGCTTTTAGCCGGCCACCGAAACGCTGGCGGACTTTGCGCCGCACCGTCAACTCCAGAAAAGCATTCATCAATCGTTCGCCAAAGGTCAGGCTTTGCGGGTCTGCATAAGCTTTGCGGCCCAAACTGACCGCCCGTGCAAACAGCGCCGCTTTGCGCCCGCCTTGGCGTTCGACACCACGTCGGATGCGATCATGCAGCACCTCATAAAGGCGCGGCACCGCCGTCATCAGCGTTGGCCCTACCGAGGCCAATTCTTGCGACAAACTATCCGGCCCCATGGAATAATAAACTTCCGCCCCAATCCCGATTGGAAAATACAGCCCGACAGTGTGTTCATAGGCATGCGATAAGGGCAGCAAGGACAGAAAGACTTCATCGCCAACCCCAAGCATTTGCAAGACCTGCAAGGCACCATGGCAATTGGCTAAAATGGCCCGATGGCTCAGCATCACACCTTTTGGACGGCCGCCCGTGCCGGAGGTATAAATGAAACAGCAAAGCGCATCACGTTCGAGCGTTGCCGCCCAAGCCACCACATCGTCGTCAAGGGCCTGACCATGGGCGCAAACGTCATCCCACGAAATGACCTCGAGCGGCGCATCGGCAGGTGCGCTGACGGCGTCAATTGCGATCAGTTTTCGGCAGCTGTCAGAGGCTATGGCGGCCGGCAATACCTGCTCCGCCAAGGCCGCCGATGACACGATAACACCGGTCGCACCACAATCGCTGAGCACATGGAGGTGATCATCGACTGTATTGGTGGTGTATGTGGGCACGGTGATCGCCCCGGCAGTCATGACCGCAAGATCGGCCAAGAGCCATTCGGGGCGGTTTTCCGCCACCAAAACCACCCGATCGCCGGGGGCAATTCCCAACCCCCTCAGACCACGCGCCAAGGCCGTGACTTGGGCAACCGCGTCGGCCCAGGTGACCACCGTAAAATCACTGCTGCTGGACGATTTCCCCCAGAGAAACGGTTTATCCGCGAAAATTTCCGCCTGCGCAAAGAACATTGCGGGCAAATTCCGAACCGCTTTGAAGTCAACAATCGATGACGGCATGATTCACCCCTTTCATGAGATTCCGACGGCAATAAGCCCGCGCCCACTTGCACAACGCATTTCCTACACCAAATCACAGCTAGCAGAGGAACGCCACCCGGGCTTGCCTGACGATCCACCCACCACCCATGTCAACATAAGGACGCCGGCTATGCCGCAAGACCAGATGATTACCGCCCCCGACTGGGATTTAAGTGATTTTTTTACCGGCCCAAGCGATCCTGCAATTACCGCTGAACTGGCGCAAATTGCGGATGCCGCCGCTGCTTTCAAAGCCCAATATGCAGGCAACTTAGCCGCCCTTGAGGGCCGTGAAATGGCCGCTGCAATTGCCGCCTTCGAGGCCTTAGAGGATCGTCTCGGGCGGGTTATTTCCTACGCCCAATTGCTGCACGCCGCCCATACCGAAGACCCTGCCATCGGTCAATTTTACCAATCAATGCACGAACGTGCGACCGATATCGGCAGTGACATGCTGTTTTTCGGGCTTGAAATTAATCAGCTTGGGGATGCGGTTCTGGCCGCAAAAATGTCGGTACCGGAACTGGCGCACTACCGCCCGTGGATTGATAATCTGCGGCTTTTTCGAGCCCATCAGCTCAGCGATGAGCAGGAACGGCTGTTGCATGAGAAATCTGTCTCAGGTCGCGCAGCGTGGGTGCGTCTATTTGATGAAACAATGGCCCGCCTGCGGATCCCAATTGATGGTAAAGATCTGACCGAAGCAGAGGTTTTAGACCGGCTTTCAAGTCCAGATGCCGCCACCCGCAAAAACGCTGCCTTAGCTTTCGCAAATGCCTTGAAAGCCAATGCCCCGCTATTGGCGCATATCACCAACACCTTAGCGAAAGATAAAGAGACCGAGGATAAATGGCGCGGTTACAGCCGCCCAATCAGCGCCCGAAACTTGGCCAATCAGGTCGAGGATGATGTTGTGGATGCCTTGGTGACCGCTGTCTCCGGGCGATACCAAACGTTGAGCCATCGCTATTATCGCTTGAAAGCGCGCTGGTTTGGCCGTGAAAAACTTGATTTTTGGGACCGAAATGCGCCGTTGCCCGGCGATGATAATCAGCTTCTGTCATGGGCCGATGCGCAAACCATCGTCGATGGTGCTTATCGGTCCTTCTCGCCGCAGCTGGCTGATATCGGCAAACAATTTTTCACCCGCCGGTGGATTGACGCGGCCGCCCGTCCCGGCAAAAGCTCGGGCGCTTTCTCGCATCCAACCGTGCCCAGTGCACATCCCTATATTTTGATGAACTATCAAGGCAAGATCCGCGATGTTATGACCCTGGCCCATGAATTGGGACATGGCGTCCATCAAGTCTTGGCGGCGCCGCAAGGTGCGCTCATGGCGGACACCCCGTTAACCCTTGCTGAGACGGCATCGGTTTTCGGCGAAATGCTGACTTTTCAGAGTTTGCTAGGCAGTGAGACCGACCCCGCCCGGCGACGCATCTTAATTGCCGGCAAGGTCGAAGACATGCTGAACACGGTGGTTCGGCAGATCGCCTTTCATCAGTTCGAGAGTGCGGTCCACGCCCGCCGCAGTTCAGGCGAGCTAACGGTCGATGAAATTGGCGATATTTGGATGCAAGTGCAGGCCGATAGCCTTGGCCCCGCCATTCAACTGAGCGACGATTATCGCAGCTACTGGGGCTATATTCCGCATTTCTTGCATACGCCGTTTTATGTTTACGCCTATGCCTTCGGCGACTGCTTGGTCAATTCCCTGTATGCTGTTTACCAAGAACGTCCCGACGGCTTTGCCGAGAAATATGTCACGCTGTTGAAAGCCGGTGGCACCTTGCGCCATCGTGAGTTGCTCGCGCCGTTTGGTTTGGACGCCGGTGATCCTGACTTTTGGGGAAAAGGCCTGGGTGTGATTGAAGCGCTGATCGATCAACTAGACGAAAGCAACGGCTAATCAGCGTTTCCGCGCCAGTGCTTGGCCTAAATCATCACTGGCTTGCTCCAGGGCCGCATCAATCGCCGCCTCCCAAGCGGCGGCATTTGCCGCCTGCCCGCCGGCGTCGGGAAATAACAGCCCGCGTGAGGAGTTAATCAAGCCGCCCTCGGGGCCGTGTCCGCGATTAACGAACGTCACCACGGCATCATCGCTGCTGCCCCCTTGGGCGCCGTAACCAGGGATCAAAAACAAGGCATTCGGCAGCGCCGCGCGGGCCGCAATCGCATCGTCGAGATGGGTTGCACCAACCACAACGCCAAGATTAGACCAGCCGGTTTGCGGACCGGATAGATCCGCATCAAGCTGGTTTAATTTATCGGCCAAGTGAAGAAATAACGGCCGCCCGTCCACAGCCAGGTTTTGAACATCTGCGGAACCTGGATTGCTGGTTTTGAGGAGCACAAACAACGCCTTGCCCTCAGCTTTGGCACGCATCAAGAACGGCGCCAAGGTGTCGCGGCCAAGATAGGCGTTCAAGGTAATGGCATCAACGGCAATGGGACTATCGGCATCGAGATAGGCCGCCGCATAATTTTCCGCAGTGCTGCCGATATCGCCACGTTTTGCATCCAACAAAACCGGCAGGTCTAACCGATGGGCATGGTCAACCACCTCGGATAATGCCTGCATCCCCGGCCAGCCAAGGCGTTCGAACATGGCGATCTGCGGTTTAACCGCGACCACCTTGCCGGCCGCGCGGTCCAAAAATGCGATTAAGAACCGCTGTACCGCCGCCGCCGTCATCGGGTCGTTAGGGCGCATGGAGCCGCTGTGGAACAGTCTTGGAATACGATCTAAAAACGGATCCAAACCAGCGCAGAGCGGGTGCCCAAACGCGCGCGTACGGCGCACAACCTGATCCGCAAAATGGAACTGATCGGCCGCTTTCTCAGGCATTTTTAGGTCATCCCAATGGCACGTTTGTATAAATCCAGTAAGGCTTCCTGTTCGGCCCGGTCGTCGCCATCCATTTTCCGTAAGCGCAGCACCTGCCGCATAATTTTAACATCGAAGCCGTTACCCTTGGCTTCCGCAAAAACCTCACGGACATCGGCGGCCAGGGCCGCTTTTTCTTCTTCCAGCCGTTCAATACGTTCGATGTAAGAACGTAATTGGTCGCCTGCAACCCCGCCGACTTCAACCATTCACTTATCTCCAAATCCAAGGTTTATTCGCCGCGCGACAATAGCTGCCGGAGCCACCCCAAGCAAGCATGCCGGGGTGCGGTCGCCACTTTATGCGCAGTGCAACTGGTCGGCCAGCTCAGTCATTGAGCCGGCGATGAAGTCCCAAGCTTCGGCCGCCGCCAAATCAGCGGCTTGCGCCGGCCCATATTCCGTTGGTCGGGCAATAAATGCTGTTTTGAAACCTAACGCACGGGCGGCCGCAAGATCGCTGTTATGAGCTGCAACCATCATGCATTCGGACGGCGGTAAATTAAGCCAGTCGGCGCCTGTCAGATAAGTCTCCGGATCCGGTTTATAATGCTGTGCAGGCTCGGCGCCCAAAATGCAGTCCCATGGCAACCCTGCATGTTTGGCCATATTGACCATCAGCGCCGTGTTGCCGTTCGACATGGTGGCAAGAATAAACTGCCGTTTCAGGCGGGTTAATCCGGGCACACTGTCCGCCCAAGGATTTAACTTATGCCAAGCCAGGTTCAACGCCTGTCGCTGCGATTCGTCTAACCCATCTAGTCCAAATCGCGGAATTATTCGATCAAGGTTTTCCCGATGTAGGATATCCAGCCGCGCATAGGGACGCCGCCCGGACTTAACCTCCACCATCGATGGGGCATATTCAGCGCGCCAGGCTTCGGCAAATTCGGTCCAATCTATCTGCAGTTTCCAGTTCTCTGCCGTCGCCATCGCGGCGCCGAATTCAGAGATCGAACTTCGCCAATCCACAACCGTCCCAAAAACATCAAAAAATAGCGCCCTAACGGCAGACATCGGCCACACTCCTGCATCATTCGAAATAATCTTTACCTGCGACACTTTACTGCTGGTCAGATTGCTTGACCAGGGCGGGCGGTCGTGGAATTGTATGCCGATCAATTGTAGCTGATCAGTGGGCCCGTTAAGAGGTTCAGGCGTTCAGGCATGAGTGAGCTGGGAGATTGTTAGGTTCTTATTAAGCATCTGCTTGACCCTGTTGGCATTCTCGATACGTGAGGCTGCCGGCACGCAGGATGTTTAATAACGTTCCCCAATAATGTTGCTGCCCCCATAGCTAGACGTATTGGCGAACAGGGAAGGAGAAATGCACTATGAAATCCCATGGTTTAAAGCTGGCTGTTGCCGCGACTGTTGGTCTTGCCTTTACGGCAGGTGCAGCGGTTGCTGATACGCCAAAAAGCGGCGGCACGCTAAATATTGTCGTCGGATCAAAAATCCCATCTTATGATGGTCATATTGAATCAACCTTCGGCATGATTCACCCGATCCGCCCATTCTACAGCACGCTGATCCGGGTTAATCCAGACAACCCATCGTCGCCGGTTGATTTTGTGTGTGATCTTTGTGAAGGCTCGGTCCCAGCTGGCGCCGAGGGTGGCACAAAATTCACATTCAAAATTCGTAAAGACGTCAAGTTCCACGATGGCACGCCGTTAACAGCCGCCGACGTGAAGGCGACTTACGACAAAATCGTGTTCCCACCTGAGGGCGTTGCTTCTAGCCGGAAAGCCTACTTCAAGGCTGTCGACTCGATTACCACACCTGATGATTACACGCTCGTTTTCAAATTGAAGCATCCAACCGCTACTTTCATTCCTGCGGTCGCCATGCCTTTCAATTTCGTTTATGCGAAAAAAGACTTAGATGCCAACGGCTACAACTGGCATCAACGCAATATTAACGGCACCGGTGCTTTCACCTTTGTCGAACATGTTGCCGGCAGCCACGTATCAGGTAAGAAATACGCTGGTTACCATCACAAAGGTCGTCCATATCTTGACGGCTACAAGGCAATTTCAGCTCCGAAAATGAATGTTCGTCTGCAAGCCATTCGTGGCGGCCGGGCCGACATTGAATTCCGTGGTTTCCCACCGAAAGCACGTGACGATCTGGTCAAAGCCTTGGGTGATAAAATCACCGTTCAAGAAAGCGATTGGAACTGTGTTCTGCTGTTGACGCCAAACCACGAAGTTAAGCCTTTCGACGATCCCCGCGTTCGTCGTGCGCTGAGCTTGGCGGTTAACCGTTATGAGGGTTCAAAATACCTCTCACGGATTGCCATCGTTAAGACCGTTGGTGGCGTTGTGTTCCCAGCTCACCCACTTGCCACGTCAATTGAAGACCTTGGCAAAACGGTCGCCGGTTACAACACAGACCACGCCGCCAACATAAAAGAAGCTAAGCGTCTTCTGAAAGAAGCTGGTCATCCAAACCTGTCCTTCACCCTGCATAACCGCGGTGTTGATCAGCCTTACCGTGTTGTCGGTACCTGGGCGATCGATCAGTGGAAAAAAGCAGGTATTACGGTCAAGCAGTGGGTGCAGCCAACATCACCTTTCTACGCAACGCTGCGTAAGAAAGGCGACTTTGATGTCTCAATCGACTTTAACTGCCAAGCAGTTGTGAACCCGATTGCCGACATCTCCAAGTTCCTGCCAACAGCTGGCAACAACTACGCCAACTTCGCTGACACGGAACTGGAGTCGACCTACGACGCATTGCTGAAAGCTGGTGACGAAGGCAGCCAAAAAGCGCTTGTTCGCAAGTATGAAAAGCGCGTTCTGAACGATTTGGCTTCTCAAGCAATCACCTTGTGGTGGTACAAAATCAACCCTCACCGTAGCTATGTGAAGGGCTGGAAAATTGCACCAAGCCATTACTTGAACCAAGCTCTTGATAACATCTGGTTGGACAAGTAAAGTTCTACTATTACCGTCCCTCGGGTTCACCTGAGGGGCGGTTTTTTTGCTGCGCTTTGACAAACACGATTGGGCTGATAAACCCCCATGTACAGCTACCTGATAAGACGAATTTTCATGCTGCTGCCAACCTTGTTTGGCGCGGCTATCTTGGTGTTCGTATTGCTACGTCTGGTGCCAGGCGATGTTTGCGACTTGAAGTTTGGCGGTGAAGGCGGTTACGTCGACCCTGAACAAATTAAAATGTGCCGCGAGATGCTCGGTTTGGAAAACCCGATGTATGTCCAGTTCTATGAATATATGAAAGGCTTCCTGACCCTTGATTTAGGGGTCTCAATGTGGACCACTAAACCGGTGACCGAAGAAATCGCCGGACGCTTTCAAATCTCCGTCGAGATTGCCATTCTGGCAACCATCACCTCAATCTTCATCGCCTTGCCGCTTGGAATTATCTCGGCGGTTCGCCGGAACACTTGGACCGACTATGTGATCCGCGGCATTTCCATCTCCGGGATTGCTATTCCGTCGTTCTGGCTCGGTATTCTGATCTTGCTCGGACTGCTGATCTTCACCCAGAAGTATTTTGGTGAGCCTTGGATGCCACCGGTTGACTACAAGTCGCTCTTTGATGACCCGGCGTATAACCTATCGCAGATGGTCTGGCCGGCTTTGGCAACCGGTTTCCGGTATTCGGCCGTTGCCACCCGGATGACACGCTCGGCGATGCTTGAGGTATTGCGCGAAGACTATGTGCGAACCGCCCGCGCCAAAGGCTTGATCGAAAAAGTGATTGTCAACCGACACGCTTTGAAAAATGCCATGTTGCCGGTGATCACGATCATCGGGATGGAATTTGCCTTCCTCATGGGTGGCCTGGTTGTTACCGAGCAGGTCTTCAATCTGAATGGTCTGGGTAAGTTATTGGTGGAATCAGTTGAACAGGCCGATTTCACGATGACACAGGCATTGGTGATGCTTGCAGTTGCGATTTTCGTTGTTGCAAACTTTGTGGTCGACGTCATGTACGCCGTGCTCGACCCCCGCATTCGCTACGGTTAAGGGGCCGGAGGATATTATGACAACTGCTGAACCATTTATTGAAAACAACAAAATTCCTGACGGCAAACCGTTATCTGTCCGCTTCGGGCGGATGGTGCGGGCACAGCCTCTGGGCGCAGCAGGCGCATTCGTCGTCCTGTTGATGATCTTTGCAGCGATCTTTGCCGAATACATCACCCCGTATGATCCTGAGAATAGCTCATACGAGTTCATGTTGGTGGGACCCAGTGCGGATTTTTTGATGGGCACTGACCAATTTGGCCGAGATATTTTCTCACGAGTCATTTTTGGTGCCCGAACGGCGCTTATGGTCGGGTTTATCTGCGCCATTATCGGCTCGTCGATCGGCCTGGTGATCGGTGTCGGCAGCGCCTACTTCGGCGGCCGAATTGACCTTTATGTTCAGCGGGTGATTGATATTTTCATGGCCTTCCCGCTGATCATCATGGCCTTGGCCATCATCAGCATCTTCGGCAATGGTACGGATAAAGTGATTATCGCCATTACCATCCCGTTCATTCCACGTTGTGCACGGGTGGTCCGGTCAAGTGCCTTGGCTGTTCGGGAAATGCCTTATGTGGATGCAGCCCGATCCATTGGCTACAGCCATATTCGGATCATTATGCGGCACATCGCGCCAAATGTGATGGCACCGTTTTTGATCATGCTGACCGCGTTCTTGGGCGAAGCGATCTTGCTGGAAGCCTCTTTGTCCTTCCTCGGCCTTGGGGTGCAGGAACCGACACCGGCTTGGGGATTGATGCTGCAAGGCGGCACTGAATATGCAGAGAGCGCCCCATGGGTCGCTATTTGGCCAGGTTTGGCGATCACCATAGCGGTGTTTGGCTTTAACCTTTTCGGTGACGCTGTGCGGGATATTTTGGATCCACGGTTACGCGCCAACAGTTAGTACTGGCGGCTAAGGCCGCAGCCATGCAAAAGTTCCGTGACCGCAAGGTTGCGGAACTTTTTTTTGGCCAATCGGACGTCACGTCGAGGGTGAGCTTTTGATATCGTTGATTATTTTAATCACCATCAGTCTGCTTAGCTCTCTTGCCGTGACATGGCTGCTGATTGGCTTTTTGCAGCGCCGGCAGATACTTGACCGTCCGAATCATCGCAGCAGCCATCATCAACCAACCCCGCGCGGCGGCGGCATCGCCGTGTTGGCGGCAATTGTGCTCGCCTGGATCACGGCGGTCGAACTTGGTTTGTTGCCAGAGACGCTTTTAATCGTCTTAGCTTTGGCTGTTGGCTTAGGTGTTATTTGCTTCATTGATGATTTGCGGGGTCTGGGTGCACAGCTTCGCTTTATCAGCCAATTCGCGGCGGTGGTGATGGGCTTGGCCGTGCTGCCCAATGGCGGATTATTTGCAAACGAGCTTCCTGCCGTCCTCGACTTGGCAATTACTGCTGTGGTCTGGTTATGGTTCATTAATTTGTTTAATTTCATGGATGGGATCGACGGCATAACCGGCGTCGAGACGATGGTCATCAGCTGCGGCCTGTGCGGTCTAATCTGGCTGACCGGCGGCAGCGATTGGATTTTTGCGACCAGTTTAACGATTGCCGGCGCCGCGGCAGGCTTCCTGATCTGGAATTGGCATCCGGCCCGAATCTTTTTAGGCGATGTGGGCAGTATCCCGCTTGGGTTCTTGCTTGGTTGGCTTTGCATTGCGGTTGCCGGCCAAAGTCCAGGGGTTGGAAGCGTGCCGTGGACAGCTGTTTTAATCCTGCCGCTTTACTATTTTTTCGACGCCACCGGCACTTTATTAAGCCGGCTTTGGCGCCGTCAAAATATCTTCGAGGCGCATCGCGAACATGCCTATCAACGGGCCGTTATCCATGGCCGCCGGCATGATCAGGTCAGTGCTGCAGTGGCGATCTGCGGCCTTGGGCTATGGCTGGCGGCGCTGGTCATTACCCCGGTAACAGCAATCGGCGGATTACTCGCCGCGATCATCATGGTTGCCGGCCTGCTAGCCTGGATGCGCCGGCCGAAGACTTGAGCGCAAAGCACGTGCATAGCGCGGAAATATGCTATCCTCTGCCAGCAGTTGTTTTTTCGGAGCCGCTAAGGTGAAGTCACTCCTCAAGGGCCGTGCGCTATTGACCCTCAGCCATGATTTGGTGATGGCCGGGCTATCCTTCTATCTGGCCCTTTACCTGCGCCTGGGCGACGCCTTATTCACCCTACCGGACGCTGTCGTTGGCACCGGACTGCTGCTTTTCGTTGGCTGCGCCGCGGTGGTTTTCAGTAGCCTGGGTCTGCAGCGGTCGGTCTGGCGTTATGTTGCCATAAATGATCTCTGGCGGATCTTGCAGGCCACGGTCGGAACCTTACTGTTGTTCGTCGCAGTACAGTTTGTGATCACCCGCCTTGACGATTTCCCGCGCTCGTTTCTGATTATTGAGCTGTTTGTTCTCACAGCTCTGCTCAGCGGCCCACGATTTCTCTACCGCGGCATTAAAGATGGCCATTTAGCCAATATATTTGAGCGTAATGCCCGCGATCGAACCTTGGTTCTGCTGATTGGCGCCGGCAATGGTAGCGATTTGTTTCTGCGCGAATTAGCCCAAGGTGTGGCCGCCCCTTACCGGGTTGTCGGCATTATTGATGACCGCGGTGGCCGCGCCGGTCGCCGCATTCGAGAGGCTGACGTGCTTGGCAGTTGGGATGAAATTGAGGCCGTCCTTGATGATCTCGCGGCCAAAGGCTTGGCTCCACAGCGGATGGTCTTAACCCGCAGTGAGCTTGACGCCGAACGAGTTAGCGCGCTTTTGCACTTAGCCAACGCTCGTGGCATTGAGTTAAGTCGCTTGCCGCGGCTATCAGCGCTGCAGGGCGCAAACGGTGATGAGCGTGCGCAGCCACTGCGCCCCGTCGACGTCGGTGATTTGCTGGGGCGGCCTGTTAATGTCCTTGATCGGGCGCCCGTTGTTGCCCTGATTGCCGGAAAGCGCGTCTTCGTAACAGGGGCCGGCGGGACCATTGGCAGTGAGCTTGTTCGGCAAATCGCCCATCTTGGCCCGGCGCATATAACCTTGTTTGATGTATCTGAATTTGCGCTTTATCAAATCGATTTAGAACTGGCCGAACAATTTCCGGCGTTGCCGCGAACAGCCTTGATCGGCGATGTTCGTGACCGCGCCCGTGTCTTTTCAGCCATTGCCGATGCGTCGGCGGAAATGATTTTCCATGCAGCGGCCCTGAAACATGTACCGTTGATGGAAGGCAACCCGGATGATGCCGTGCTGACCAATGTTATCGGCACCCGCAATGTTGCCGATGCCGCACAAGCTGCCGACGCCGCCGGCATGGTCTTGATCTCCACCGATAAGGCCGTCAACCCAACCAATGTCATGGGCGCGACCAAGCGCCTTGCCGAGGCTTATTGCCAGGCCAGCGCCAGGACCATCGGCCAACAAGGGCCACGCTTCACAACCGTCCGCTTTGGCAATGTCTTGGGCTCTACCGGATCGGTGATACCGTTATTTCAACGACAGCTCGATCGCGGCGGCCCACTGACCGTCACGGACCCCGAAATGACGCGCTATTTCATGACCGTCGGCGAAGCGGTCGAATTGGTGCTGCAAGCAGCCGCGCTAGAGGACGACAGGCTGACATCGGGCGGTGCCATTTGCGTTCTCGACATGGGCCAACCGGTCAAAATCAACGATCTTGCCGAGCAGATGATCCGCCTTTCCGGTGCCCGCCCCGGTAAAGATATTGAGATTGTTTTCACTGGCTTGCGGCCTGGTGAAAAACTCCACGAGGAACTGTTTCATACTGCCGAAGATGCTTTGAACACCAGTATTTCGGCAATCCACTTGGCGGCTCCACGGTCAACGGACTTGGCTGTCCTGAACCGTCAGCTGGATGAGCTGACGGCTGCCGCAAATCGCCGGGAAACACCGCAGACCCTGCGCTTACTTGGCCAAGCGGTGCCGGAATATGCCCGTGACCAAAATCAGATTGACACCGCCATCCGGCAGCCGCAGTCAGCCACGCCGGCGGCGCACTGATTACGGCTTTAATTCCACCTCGATAAAAACAATCTCGGTCGCCCCGGCATTCTGCACATCATGCTCAACGCCGGCTTCGCGGATATAGGATTCTCCTGCAACCATTTCGGCGGCACCGGCAACGCCTGCGGCATCAACAATCGTCAGCGTCCCGCCAATAATCGGCGTGATCACATAATCCATTGCGTGCCGGTGGAAGCCAGTTGCACCACCTGGCGGGATCCGCCACTCGGTTACAATCACCTGCGAATTATCAATTTGAACCCGGGATTTAGCGGGCAAAAACGCTGTCTTCTCGGCCATGGGGCCCTCCGAAATAATTGCCTTGCCTAAACCGGATCAGCAGCCTTTGCGTCAAGCATTTCACGGCCCGCCATCATGCGCAGCGGATTATAGGTTAGAATAACCTCACCCTGTTGATTTTTTACCACATTTGAGGTCCGAACGAGGCCCCGCCCCTTCGAGGTCGGCTTCACTTCAACCACTTCTAATTCAACATGGATTGTGTCGCCGGCAACCGATGGCCCTTTGACATCCATTTCGGCATTCAAAAAAGCCAGCCCGGTATATTGCATAGTGCATTGCATCAATAAGCCTTCGGCCATGCAGAATACCAGCGAGCCCGGCACCAAGCGGCCTTCGAAATTGGTATATTTGGCAATATATTCAGAATTCGTGAACAGCACTTCCGTCATGCCGGTGGCATTACAAAATGCGGTGATATCACTGTCCATAATGGTGCGGCCAATGGTTCGAAATTGCTGGCCGACGGTAAGTTCATCCCATACCAGGCCCAGTCCAAGCATTTGCATTTTCTTCTCCGATAATCGAGGTCAGTAAGACTTTGGCAAACCCAAGGTTCGCTCGGCAATATAGTTAAGGATTAATTGTGGGCTTACCGGCGCGATGCGGGCGATCATGACTTCCCGCATCAGCCGTTCCACGTGGTACTCTTTGGCATATCCCATGCCGCCATGCGTCATCACCGCCTGGGTACAGGCCTTAAACCCGGCTTCGCCGCCCATATATTTGGCGGCATTTGATTCTGAGCCACATTCCTGACCATTGTCATAGAGCCAGGCTGCTTTCGCGGCCATCATATAAGCACCTTCTAATTCCATCCAATTTTCCGCTAAGGGGTGTTGGATAGATTGATTCTGGCCAATGGGCCGGTCAAAAACCTCGCGCGTCTTAGCGTATTCAACAGCCCGTCCAAGGGCGTTTTGGCCAATGCCGACGGCTTCTGCGCCAATCAAGATGCGCTCCGGATTTAAACTATGCAGAATATACCGAAAGCCCTTGCCTTCCTCACCGATACGGTCTTCCTCCGGCACCGGCAGGCCATCGAAAAAGACTTCGTTACTGTCGACCGCAGCACGGCCCATTTTGGGGATTTCGCGGATGTCACAATAACGGCGGTCAAGATCTGTGTAGAATAGGGTCAAGCCGTCGGTTGGCTTTTTCACTTGCTCCCGCGGTGTGGTCCGCGCCAGCAGCATAATTTTGCCAGCCTCTTGAGCCGTCGTGGTCCACAGCTTTTTACCGTTTACGATATAGCCGTTTCCATCGCGGTCGGCGCGGGTCTTAATGTTGCTGGTATTTAGACCGGCATCAGGCTCAGTCACCCCAAAGCAGGTTTTAACCCGCCCCTGGACCAGGTCCGGCAGCCAGCGTTGGCGTTGTTCTTCATTGCCAAAGACGACGATCGGGTGCGGCCCGAAAATATTGATATGGATTGCCGAGGCCGCGCTCATGCCGCCCGATGACCGCGCTACCGCATGCATCATCACCATTGCCTCGGTGACCCCCAGGGCCGCCCCGCCATACGCTTCGGGCATGGCAATACCGAGCCAGCCGCCTTCGGCCATGGCCCGGTGAAACTCCTCGGGAAATGTTCCTGTACGATCACGCTCGTACCAATAATCATCACCAAATTCGGCGCATAAACGATCAACGCTTTCACGAATCGACTGCTGCTCGTCGGTTAATGCGAAATCCACAAACCCTCTCCACTTTTAATTATTGCTTTTCCAACCACGACGATTGAAGCATGCCGCCGACGGCAAGGGAAGTCCTCGCGGCAGGATGCCGCGGCGGCGACACGAGCGCACATTGCTTAGACCGAAAACCCGCCAAGTTTCGTTTCTAAATATTCCGCAATACCCTTGCGTGAGCCTTCTCGGCCAAGACCGCTGTCCTTGATGCCGCCAAACGGTGCGGCTGCAGCACTGGGATTAATGTCGTTGATCCCGACAATCCCGAAATCTAAGCCTTCAAACATTCGCATAGCACGGGAAATATCGCGCGTGTAGACATAGGCGGCCAGTCCGTAATGGGTGTCATTGGCCATCGCTAATGCTTCTTGATCATCATCAAAGGCCATAATGGGGGCAACCGGGCCAAAGGTTTCCTCACGGTAAATGGTCATTTCAGGGTCAATGTTCGCCAACACTGTCGGCGCATAGAAAAAGCCTTTATCCAGACCATCTGCGGTCAACCGCTCACCACCGCAAACCACCTCTGCACCCTTGGCGCGGGCGTCATCAACCTGGGCGGCAACCTTGGCCACCGCCGCCTCGTTTACCAAGGGACCGATTGCGACCCCGTCGGTGAGCCCATTACCGGCCAACATTTTACCGGCCCGGCTGGCCAATGTATCAACGAACGCATCATGAATGGAGCGGTGAACAAAGATCCGGTTCGGGCTGATACAGGCTTGCCCGGTATTTAAAAACTTAACCAATTGCGCGCCTTTGGCCGCATGCACCGGGTCGGCATCCGCAAACACCAAGAATGGCGCATGACCACCAAGCTCACAGGAGACACGTTTCATATTACCTGCCGCTTGCCCGGCCAGCATTTTGCCAACCGCCGTGGAGCCGGTGAACGTTAATTTGCGAACCTTTGGATTGTTTACAAATTCATCACCGACCGGGCGCGGGTCCGCCGCCGTGACCAGATTCGCAACCCCGGCCGGCACACCGGCTTCTTGCAGAATTTTAAAAATTGCGATGGCGCATAGTGGTGTCGCTTCAGCTGGCTTCAAGACCACCGTACAGCCTGCCGCTAGGGCTGGTCCGACCTTACGGGTGATCATCGAAATCGGATAGTTCCAAGGTGTAATCGCGGCGACCACACCCACTGGCTGCTGCAGGGCGATGAACCGTTGATCACCGCGGGGTGCTGGAATTGTCTCGCCATAGACGCGCTTTGCTTCCTCGGCAAACCACAGCAAGAAATCGGCACCATATTGCACCTCAGTGCGTGCTGCCCGAATTGGCTTACCCTGTTCGGTGGTCATCAATTGGGCCAGCTCTTCCTTGCGGTCAAGCATCAATTGATAGGCTTTATAAAGGATCGCCGAGCGGGCATAGGCGGTGGTTGCCCGCCAGGCCGGAAAAGCGTCATGGGCCACCTCGATGGCCGCGCGGGCTTCGGCCTGGCCGCCGTCAGCAACATGCTCAATCACCTCGCCTGTCGCCGGATTGATGACGGCAAAGCTTTTACTGCCCTGAATTTCGGTCCACGCTCCATTGACCAGCATCGCAGCCTCCTTTTGATCACATTCCCAGAAAAACCCTGTCAAAAGATGTGCCGCGAATTGACCGCTAACGCAAGCCTTGAAGCAGCTTACAGGTTGAAATGACGGTAATTTGAAACGTTATATTTTATCCCCAAAGCGCCTAAGCCCGGGCCGATTGGCCGGCTGTTGCGCCGGCGTCAGGCTGCGGCTTTAAAAAGCCCGCTCAGTGGCGTTTGAGAACGGTTCCCTTTTTCGTCAATCTGCTCTAAGAATTGCCAGTCTTGGACCCTAGCGAATGGAAATTCCAACCGATGGCTTCCTATCAATACATTTACGTGATGAACGGTTTATCAAAAACCTTCACTGGTGGACGCGAGATCCTGAAGGATGTGCGTCTGTCATTTTTCCCAGGTGCCAAAATCGGCGTTCTCGGGGTTAATGGTTCAGGTAAATCGACCTTGCTGAAAATTATGGCCGGGATCGATACCGAGTTTGTCGGCGAGGCTTGGGCGGCGGATGGTGTCAAAGTTGGCTACCTGGCGCAGGAACCTGAATTGGATCCATCGAAAGATGTCCATGGCAACATTCTCGACGGTCTTGGCGAAACCAAAACTCTGGTTGATCGGTTCAACGAAGTGAGCGCACGGTTTGCCGAAGAAATGACCGATGATGAGATGAATGACCTGCTTGCCGAACAGGCCGAGCTGCAGGAAAAGATCGATGCTGCCGATGCCTGGGATCTCGACCGCAAAGTTGATATTGCGATGGATGCCTTACGCTGCCCGGCAGGCGACGCTGATGTGACGCAGCTTTCCGGAGGTGAGCGCCGCCGCGTCGCACTCTGCAAATTGCTTATGTCGACCCCGGATATGCTTCTGCTTGATGAGCCAACCAACCATTTGGACGCCGAATCGGTGGCCTGGTTACAGCGCTTCCTGCATGATTTTCCAGGAACTGTCGTGACCGTTACCCATGATCGCTACTTCCTGGATGAGGTTGCCGGCTGGATCCTCGAACTCGATCGCGGCCGCGGCATTCCCTATGAAGGCAATTACAGCGGCTGGTTGCTGCAAAAGCAGAAACGTCTGGAACAAGAAGGTCGCCAAGAAGCCTCGCGGATGCGGACTCTGAACCAAGAATTGGAATGGGTGCGATCCTCACCGCGCGCACGGCAAGCAAAAAGCAAAGCACGGATCACGGCTTTTGAAGATTTGTTCGCCCAAAGCAAAGAGAAAAATCCCGATAGCGCACAGATTGTTATCCCTGCCGCCGAACGCCTTGGCAATGTGGTCATCGAAGCCAATAAACTACACAAGGGTTTTGGCGACGAACTATTGATCGAAGATTTGTCCTTCAACCTGCCGCCCGGCGGGATTGTTGGTGTCATCGGCCCGAACGGCGCCGGTAAAACAACATTGTTCCGAATGATCACTGGCCAAGAAACCCCTGATGACGGAACTTTTAAAGTCGGCGAAACAGTGATGCTTGGTTATGTCGACCAGTCGCGTGATGCCCTTGGTGCCGATAAGACCGTTTGGGAAGAAATTTCCGACGGCATGGATGAAATTGACCTTGGCAGCCGGACCATGGCCAGCCGTGCGTATGTGGGCATGTTCAACTTTCGCGGCGGTGACCAACAGAAAAAGGTTGGCCAGCTATCCGGCGGCGAGCGGAACCGTGTGCATCTTGCCAAGATGCTGAAATCGGGTGCCAATGTGCTGCTGCTCGATGAGCCGACCAACGATCTTGATGTGGAAACCTTGCGGGCATTGGAAGATGCTCTATTGGCTTATGCTGGCTGTGCCGTTGTGATCAGCCATGATCGCTGGTTTTTGGACCGGATTGCGACCCATATCCTGGCCTTTGAGGGCGACAGCCACGTGGAATGGTTCGAAGGCAACTATCAAGCCTACGAAGCTGACAAAAAGCGCCGCTTGGGCGATGATGCCATCGAACCACACCGCATTAAATATAAACCCATCAAGCGCAGTTAAGCACCCTACGGACAGCCCAAAGGGCTGTCCGAGATGGTTTTGCCGTTAACGCCGGGGCGCATATTCAAGCTCACGGCCGGCCTGTTAAGCTGTGTGAACTGTCCGATTATTCTTTTTTGAGGTCGCGAACAGATTAGCTGCTTGCATGCCCAGCGTTTAGATTCGTTGGTCTATGCCAAGAATGCAAGGAAGCCCAATCGTGACCGCAGGCCAGCTTTCCAGTGTGCAAACAGTGCGTGCGATCCTTTGGGCGATTGCGGGCATGGTGGTTTTTTCCTTGCAAGACGTCATCATCAAATGGATGAGCGGCGATTATCCATTGCATGAAGTTGTCTTTCTGCGGACTTGTTTCGGTTTAGGTCTGACGCTGATTATTGCGCATTTCGAAGGCGGCTTGAAAATCTTAAAGACACGGCGGTTATCGCTGCACCTGTTGCGTGGCCTGTTTATTGTGATCTGCAACGCGACCTATTTCACGGCGCTGGCGACCATGGCCTTAGCTGAAGCCATGGCGATTTTTTTCGTCGCCCCGCTTTTTATCACCGCGCTTTCCGTTCCCTTTCTTGGCGAGCATGTGGGGTGGCGCCGATGGTTGGCGGTCGCCGGCGGTCTGTGTGGGGTGCTATTAATCGTCCAGCCTTCCAGCAGCGCTTTTCAGTGGATTGCCGTCTTGCCGCTGTTTTCCGCGCTCGGATACGCCGCAACACAGCTTTTGACGCGCCGCTTAGGCGCGACGGATGCCGCCTCCACAATGTCTTTTTACATTCAACTCACCTTGTTGGGTTTCAGCCTGTTGATGGGCCTGAGCATCGGCGACGGCAAATTATCCGGTTCCGGTAACCCTAATCTGGAATTTTTAGTACGGGCCTGGGTCTGGCCGGAATTGCAAGATATGGGCTTTTTTGCGCTCTCTGGCTGCATGGTCGCGGTTGGTGGCTTCGCTGTGTCCCAAGCTTATCGGACCGCCGCGGCAACCACGGTCGCGCCGTTTGAGTATTTGGCTCTGCCGTTTGCCATGCTTTGGGGCTTTTTGATTTGGGGCGACTTTCCAAACACACTTGCCTTTGCTGGTATCGCCTTGATCATTCTTGCCGGTTTGGTGGTGATTTTACGCGAGCGCCAAAAAGGCCAAGTTCTGTCATCGGCACGGCCACTTACATCACGCCATCGGTAGACCTTTAGGCCAAGCTTACAGGCCCTTAAGTCGCCCCTAACTCGGCTTGAAAATCACCCTCAATGCCAAGCAAAACAGCCCGATATAGGCCACGGAAGGTTGTCACGATTTCATCAAACGGCACATCGGCATACGTGCCGCGATCAAGAATATATTCCATATGCCGGTTACCGGCCTGGTCATATTCATGGAACAAGGAATCATTATGGCCGTCGAAGGCGAGCGGTTTTAAACCGAACTTTTCACACATGGAGATGTTAAAAGCCGGCGTTGCTTTGACCCATTTACCGTTTAGCCAAATATCTGCATAGGAATGCCAGGCAAAGATGTCACTGCCCATGCGTTCCAGCAATTTTTCCGTCGCTAAATGATTCATTACATCGGCATAACCGGGACGCGCCGGGACCCCAATCACCCGACAGCAGGCGGTCAGCAATGCTGCTTTTGAGACACACCAACCGCGGCCGTTCATAAGTGTCGCCTTAGCAGAATAACTGCTGCGGTCACCCATCGGCACATAGGGGTCATAAAGAATGTCGTCACGGACCGCATGGAACAGCCGCAGCACCTGGCTCAACTGATCACCGCTGCCGGCGGTACGCGCGGCAAACTCAATGATGAGCGGGTCATCACTTTCAATAAAGCGGCCGGCCGCCAAATAGTTATCCGGTTGCATGTCTTGGCATCCCTGCAGTTAACAATCAGCTGTCACGGTATGGGCATGGTTGAGGGGACCATGACCGCTGCCATATCCCGGCGCAGCGGCAATTGCCGCCAGCACAAATTTTCGGGCACGGGCGACCGCGGCCTCAATTGATAGGCCCTGCGCTAACCCTGCCGCGATGGCGGAGGCCGTTGTGCACCCTGTGCCATGGGTATGGCGGGTATCGATCCGCGGGCTCTCAAAAACATGCTGGCCATTTTGGGTCACCAACACATCGGTCACTTGGGGGCCTGCCAGATGGCCGCCTTTCATCAACACGGCTTGCGGCCCAAGGGCCATCAGCTGAGTCCCGACCCGGCGCAGATCATCAACTGTTTTCACGGTCTGACCGGTCAATGTCTCAGCCTCAGGGGCATTCGGTGTGAGCACCGTTGCCCGCGGGATCATGGTCGTGCGCATGGCCGCCACAGCATCACCGGCAAGCAAGGAATGCCCACCCTTGGCAATCATCACAGGATCAACAACCACTGCCGATGTTGACATTTTAGCGTCCAAGCGCGCCGCCACCGTCTCGATCACGGCGGTTGTTGCCAACATACCGGTTTTGACACAATCAACCCCAAGATCGTCGGCAACCACGTCAATCTGCTGTTCGATCATATCAAGCGGGGTTTCATGTACGGCAAACACCCCACATGTGTTCTGTGCCGTCAGCGCGGTAATGGCGGTCATGGCAAAGCCGCCAAGGGCAGTGACTGTCTTGATATCCGCTTGAATGCCGGCACCACCGCCAGAATCCGATCCAGCAATAATCAAAACCCGCCCATGCATTTCCGCCATTCTCACCCTCGCCCGCCGGTCACTCCAGCGTATCGCTTGAAACCGTCAGGCGACGCTGTCACTGGCAGAAATCGCTGCCGCAATCCGGTCAACCACCTGGGTAATTTCATCCTCATCTTCGCCTTCAGCCATCACCCGAATAACCGGTTCGGTGCCGGACGGCCGCAAGACCACCCGTCCCCGTGTCGCCAATTGCGCTTCGCTTGCCGCTAACGCATCTTGCACCGCCTGATGCGCCAGCGGCTCACCAC
The DNA here is from genome assembly GCA_003280605.1 of SAR116 cluster bacterium AG-355-O21. Classification (GTDB taxonomy): domain Bacteria; phylum Pseudomonadota; class Alphaproteobacteria; order Thalassobaculales; family Thalassobaculaceae; genus TMED26. The sequence goes on from QCEM01000001.1 coordinate 79,044, forward strand.
CGTTATACCGTATATTACGAAGCAACTGCGGTAATGGTTCAAAGACACGGGCAACATCGCTCATCGGCTGCGCCGACCTGATCGCCACAGCCAAAACCTGTAACGCCGCAATCAGCCCATCGCCGGTGGTCGCATAGTCACTCATGATGACATGGCCTGACTGCTCACCGCCCAAATTGAAGCCTGCTTGATGCATCCGCGCCAAGACATAGCGGTCACCGACAGCTGTCCGCTCCATCGACAAGCCATGGCCCTCTAAGAACCGTTCTAAGCCCATGTTCGACATCACCGTGGTCACCAGGCCGCCGCCACGCAACCGGCCATCCTCGGCCCATGACGCCGCGATCAGGCCCATAATCTGGTCACCGTCGATCAAGTGTCCACGTTCATCAGCCATGATCACTCGGTCAGCATCGCCATCAATAGCGATCCCCAAGTCAGCGCCTTCAGCGATAACTTTTTGCTGCATCGCACTGGGTGCCGTTGCGCCGCAACCATCATTAATATTGAAGCCATTTGGCGCGTCGCCGATGGCGATCACCTCGGCACCAAGTTCATACAGCACCGTTGGCGCAACTCGATAGCCCGCGCCATGGGCGCAGTCGATGACGATTTTCAGACCATCCAGGCGCAAATCTTTCGGAAATGAAGCTTTGGCGATCTCGATATAACGACCATGTGGATCAGCTAACCGCCGCGCCCGGCCAAGGGCCGGTGCCTCTGCTAAATGATCATGGCTGTCTTCATCGATCAGCCTTTCGATCGCCAATTCGACCTCATCGGATAGTTTGTCACCATCAGGGCCGAATAATTTGATGCCATTGTCATGATATGGGTTATGCGAGGCCGAGATCATCACCCCTAACTCTGCCCGCATTGAGCGCGTCAATGTCGCAACCGCCGGTGTCGGCATTGGCCCAAGCAAGACCACGTCCATGCCAAGTGAGATAAAACCTGCGGTGATCGCCGGCTCCAGCATATAGCCGGATAATCGTGTGTCCTTGCCGATCACGGCCAAGCGGCGTTGATTTTTTGTTGTCGGAGCAAAATATCGACCGGCTGCCTGGGCCACTTTTAGAGCCATATCAGCCGTCATCGGGTGACGGTTTGCCATCCCTCGAATGCCGTCGGTACCAAAAAATTTACGCGCCATTTGCAAGATCCGTCTATCGCCTACCCCATCTATAAGCGATTCGACCGACAAGGCAAATCATCGTCAAAGATCTATTCCTGCGCGGCGTGTGTAACAGCCTGCCATAACCGCAGTGCTTGCGCGGTTTCAGCCACATCATGGACTCTTACAATGCTTGCACCCCGGCCGACCGCTGCCAATCCCAACGCCAGCGAGCCCGGCAAGCGGTCCTCGGCAGGTAACCGCTCAGGCGCCTCCGGAAAAGCGATTTTGGCAATGGAACTTTTCCGCGACACCCCAACCAACAACGCACAATCCAAGCCGAGAAAAAGCGACAACCAATCAAGCAGCTGCAGATTATGGCCGATGGTTTTGCCGAACCCATATCCGGGATCAACAATCAGCCGGCTAGGCGCAATGCCGGCAGCAACCGCAACATCGATCCGATCCGCGAGCCAATCATAGACGTCAAAAGGAGCAAAGTGATAGCGCGGATCAAGCTGCATATCGGCCGGCTGTCCTTGCATATGCATCATGATCACAGGTCGCCCGCTTTGCCGTGCGACGGCAAGACTGCCGGTATCACCTGTCAGGGCGGTTACGTCGTTGATGATACTGGCACCGGCCGCAAGCGCTGCGCGCATAACGGCGGCGTGACGGCTATCAATCGAGATTGGCGTGCCAAGGTCTCGCAACCCGCGGATAACCGGCACGACCCGGTTTATTTCCAGATCAACCGGCACCGGCGCTGCACCAGGGCGTGTCGACTCGCCGCCGACATCAATAATATCCGCTCCTGCCGCCGCCATCGCCCGCCCCTGGGCAATCGCATCCGCCGGGTCGTGAAACTGTCCGGCATCGGAAAAGCTATCCGGGGTGACATTCAGCACACCCATGATTTGTGGGCGGTCAGAGGCGCAAGATGGCCGCTGATTGCCGCCCCGCAATGCCGTCAGCACTGTTTCAAGTTGCTGCTGCCAGCCGACGGTGGTTGCCCAACGAGACAATTTTTGTAAATCAGCGGCGGTTACCCCTGTCATGGTATAGGCGGCACCTGTTTCAGTCCGCCACCCAACCATCAATGACTGGCAGGCCAGGCCGGCCGGTGCCAAAGCCATTGCCTGACCGGCGGCAACCGCAGCTGCCGCCCATTGGCCCGTTAGCAATGCCTGAGGACATAGGTAAAAACGCCCATCGCCCGGCAGCTCCCGGCCCGTTGGTAAGGCCATAGTGAAAGCTGCCGCCATGCCGATGTGATCAGTCGCCTGGTTGGGGATCAGGCGCGATGCCGCCCGGCAATGAGCCGTCACCGCCGGTTGGCACCGACGACCTCTGGCCGCTGACGGGTGCGCTGGGATGACTGCTGTCCTGATCATCACGGATATTTTCGCCGGCGAGCAAGCGCTTAATCTCGTCACCGCTCAAGGTTTCATATTCGATCAAACCCGCGCCAAGTGTTTCCAACTCATGAAAGTTTTCAACCAAGATGCGGCGAGCGTCTTCAAAGGTCTCATCGGTGATCCGGCGAATTTCATCATCGATGATTTTCGATGTCGCATCGGAGACGTTCTTCTGCTGCGTGACCGAATGGCCCAGGAATACCTCCTGTTGGTCTGCGGAATAAGCAAGGAAACCAAGCTTATCGCTCATTCCCCATTCGGTGATCATCCGCCGCGCCATATCCGACACCATGCGGATATCCGAGGATGCGCCGGTGGTGATTTTTTCTTCGCCGAACATCAACTCTTCAGCAATCCGGCCGCCGCATGCGACCTTCAAATCGGCCAACAGGCGGGCTTTGGAAACTGACAGCCGGTCGGATTCCGGCAACCGCATCACCATGCCCAGAGCGCGGCCCCGCGGAATGATGGTGGCTTTATGGATGGGATCGGAATCTGGGCAATGCAGCGCCACGATCGCATGACCGGCTTCGTGATAGGCGGTCAGACGTTTTTCCTCATCCGACATCACCATCGAGCGCCGCTCAGCGCCCATCATCACCTTATCTTTTGCTTCCTCAAATTCGGTCATCGAGACGACACGTTTATTTTTGCGCGCCGCCAGCAGTGCTGCCTCATTCACCAAATTGGCGAGATCTGCGCCCGAAAACCCTGGTGTGCCGCGGGCAATGGTCCGTGCTTCCACATCATTGCCAAGCGGTACTTTGCGCATGTGCACCGACAGGATTTTCTCGCGGCCCATGATGTCCGGATTGGGAACCACCACTTGCCGGTCAAAACGTCCCGGACGCAGCAACGCCGGATCAAGCACGTCAGGCCGGTTGGTCGCCGCAATCAGGATAACCCCTTCATTTGCTTCAAAACCGTCCATTTCGACCAGTAGCTGGTTCAAGGTTTGTTCGCGTTCGTCATTACCGCCGCCCAAGCCGGCGCCACGATGGCGGCCAACCGCATCAATCTCATCGATGAAAATGATGCACGGAGCGTTCTTCTTGCCCTGCTCGAACATGTCACGGACCCGGCTGGCGCCGACACCGACAAACATTTCGACGAAATCAGAACCCGAAATTGTAAAGAACGGCACATTTGCTTCACCTGCGATGGCGCGCGCCAGCAAGGTTTTACCGGTACCCGGCGGGCCAACCAACAAGCAGCCTTTGGGAATTTTGCCGCCTAAGCGCTGAAAACGCTGCGGGTCTTTCAAAAAGTCGACGATTTCTTCCAGCTCTTGCTTGGCTTCGTCAATACCGGCGACATCTTCAAATGTCACCCGACCGGTTTTTTCGGTCAACATGCGTGCCCGGCTCTTGCCAAAGCCCATGGCTTTGCCGCCACCGCCCTGCATTTGCCGCATAAAAAAGAATAGGATGCCGATGAACAACAGCATCGGGAACCAAGATATCAGGATCCCAAGGAGACCTGGCGTGCCTTGTTCCGGTGGGCCTGCTTGAATGCGAACGCCGGCCGCTTGCAACCGCTCGATCAGGCCGGGATCACTCGGTGCGTAGGTTTGGAATAGATTACCGTCATTGAAGGCACCTTTGATGACATTGCCTTGAATTTTTACTTCGCGGACCTGTCCTTGTTCCACTTGAACAACGAAGTCGGAGAACGCTAGATCGCGTTCACCATTGGTGCTGGATGAGCCCTGGAACAATTGAAACAGGGCAATCAATAACAGGCCAATGACCACCCACAACGCCAGATTCTTGCCAAAATTATTCACGCAGCTGATCCCAATCTATTACACATCTATCCACTCATCAGGTCCAAGCAGGCGACCATTGGGCCGAAATACAATATTCAGCCGATCATCGCCGCCATTGGACCGAGAGCCATCGTACCCCCTAAGGTGGTTAACAACCCTGCCGTCGTCAAGCTTTCGAATGATCGGAAAAGCCGACCGTGCTTGCCGAGGGAGTGGTGTTAAGGCCGTCACCAGCTCATGTAGCTGACGCTCACGACGCAAATCACCCCAGCCAATTTCCCCTAAGCTGCCGCACATAATGCTTCCAAAGCCTTTGCTGACGCGGATCTCGAAGCGATTATCCCAGCGGTGCCAACGGCCATCGTCAGGGTAATGCATGGTCGCGGCATGCTGCCATTCACGGCAAATCACAATCCGGTCATTTTTTACAAATAGTACGCAGCCGCTGAGGGTTGCTGTAAAATACGGCAAGTCTGAGCTGTTTATCTGCTCGATTAAGCGGTTAAGCCGGGTTGTGCGGGGCGGATATTCAGCACCGCCAAGGGCGCGTAACAGGCGGCTCAGAAAAAATCCGCTTGCCGCCGGCGGTAATTGCCGAAGCGCAGCAATCTGAACCGAGGCCCAAGCCCCCTGATGAAGCTGGCCATGGGCGGTAAAAAAATCTTGCAGCTGACGGTCCATGACCTGCCGCGTCCGTGCCATCGCATCAGCGAACCGCCACAGTGCTGAGCGATCCGCTTCGCCCCCCGGTAGAGCTGCAAGCAAAAGCCGGTCACGAACCCGTTGGAAACGGCGGTCATGATTACTCGGATCGTCCAGCCATTGTTGACCGAAGCGTCGACAGGTGGCGATCAAATCAAGATGTCGCACCGTCAGCAATGGGCGGATCAAATGCACACCGCGGCGCGGGTGTGCCGCCGCCATCGCCGCCAAACCTTCGGGGCCGCTCTCACGGCGCAAGCGATGAACCAAGGTTTCCAATTGATCGTCACGATGGTGGCCAAGAAATAATTGCTGGATTTTGTTATCTCGGCAAAATTGCAGCATGACCTGATAGCGCTGTGTCCGCGCCCAGGCCTGAATCCCCGTCGTCGGTGCCGCGCCATCAATGCGCAAGATATGATGGTCGATATCAAGCTGCCGGCACCAGACGCCAACTTGCCGGGCTTCATCCCCTGCGGCGGCGCGCAATCCATGGTCAACTGTCAATACGGTCACATTGCCCCGCCGGGGGCCAAGATGCTCCACCAAAAGCCGCAGCAAAGCCATGCTGTCTGCGCCACCGGAAACAGCGACGGCCCATGGTTGATCAACTTTTGGTGCGGCCGGCAGCACGCCGGCTAATAAATTGCCAAAGACGGTTGGTGTGACGGCGTCACCGCCGCTGCGATCACATGCGGTCTGCGGTTCAGCCACCGCAGCCCAATTTGCGCTCTTCACTTCTTGCGCGCTTATGCAGGTTCTCAGGCGCCCCAGGGAACTGGCCGGTAAACTGCTTGAAGGCGACACATGCTTGTGCTGTTTTTCCGATTGCACCAAGCGACATGGCCAGCTTGAGCAGGTTATCGGGTGCTTTTGAACCTGTTGGATAGTTTTGGTATCCTGCCGCAAAGGCCACTGCGGCCTCTTCAAATCGCTTTTGCACATAATAACTCTCGCCAAGCCAATATTGTGCGTTGCCGGCTAACGGATCAGTTGCATTTTGCTCCAAAAATGCCGTGAAAGCTGCCTCGGCACCTTGGTAATCGTGGCTGCGCAGCACCTCGAATGCAAAATCATATTGCTCGCGCGGTGTGCCGGCAGGCAGCACCGACGGTGGCGGAGCCGTTACAGCTGCCGCTTGCGTGGCCGCAGCATTGCTTGACGGTGTCTCTGGAACAGTGACTTGGCCAATAACCCGGGTGCCGCGATCATCGATTAAATTTCCCACGCCGGCCGAGTTCGGCACTGCCGTCGTGCTGCTTTGATTGCTGCCCGGCGGCACATTTGCCGCAACGGCCGGGGGAGTTGAATTGCCGGTTGTCGCAGTCGCCGGCGGCGCACCATTGCTAATTCTTGAAAGCGCCGATTCAAGGCTTTGTAGCCGGAAATCAACGTCACTCACCAACCGATCGAGGCGTTTACCGAACTGCTCAACATTGTAGTTCACAGACTCGATCTGGCCTGTCAGCACCCGCATTTGACTTTCCAGCTGCTGCAATTGAATTTGATGCCGCGCCAGCATTGGCACTTGGGCGAAAGCAGAATCGGCTGTGGAGGGTTTGCTTTGACTATTGGCTAACGGCTGCGAGCTGATGGTCCCAGAGCGCGGCTGCGCAACTGGTCCAAAGACTTGCCGCTGGATATCGGTGATATTGCGCTCCAGGCTGTTCATTCGGTCGATCACCGATTGCACATCCTGCGCCGACGCATCGCTCAACCCGGCGAGAATACCAAAAGCAGCGGTTATACCGGCCACTAAGATGGCGCAGCACTGTTGCTTTAGATCCGTCGCCATTGTTTCCCCCAAAAAAAGCCCCGTGAACCAAGACGATAATCGCTCAAAACCAGGGCAAAATTAAGGCGCCGGCCTAAAAGACCGACGCCCTGTATTTCCATACTCAGGAACGAGATTAATTAACCCGGGTAACGCCGCGGCGATTTTTGGCCCACGCTTCTTCATTATGTCGCCCATCAATTGGCCGCTCTTTGCCATAGCTGATTGTTTGGACGCGGCTGCCGTCAATCCCCAGAGTCACCAGATAATCGCGTACGGCGCTGGCACGACGTTCGCCAAGCGCAATGTTATACTCGCGGGTGCCACGCTCATCTGCATGACCTTCAATGGTGACAGTGACGCTTGGATTGCGGCGCATCCAGAATGCTTGCCGCTCCATCACGGTGCGTGCTTTAGCATCGAGATCATATTTATCAAACCCGAAAAATACGCGATCACCAACATTAACCGCTAAATCTTCCTGGGAACCAGCTTCTGGGCCAACTTTGGCCGAAACGCTGCTGGTGACCGAACTTCCACTACTCGCGCCACTCGTTGATGCTGTGGATGACGCACCGGATCCAGAGGTGCTGGCGGTCGTGTCCGGATCGGTCGAGCATGCACCAAGTAGAGCTGCTACGGCGATAAGACTTAAAATTTTCGTGCGCATATCGTACTTCCCCTAAAGTCGCTTGGCATATTTAAACAGGCGCGCGTTTTGAACCGCCGCCGATCGAGCCGGCTCCAAAAGGACGAAGTGAGAATCCTACTCACCTAGCCCTAATATTTCTCGGCACGACTATACCTGCGGAACACTAGGGAATCAAGGGCGACCAAGCTGGATCAGATGCATCGGTTGGGGTAAGGAGTTCGCGCTCGTTATAACCTGTCAAGTCAATCGAATACAGGCGCGTAGCACCGGCCCCTTGACCGCGCTTAATTTGCTTAAAATAAATCAAAACCCGGCCGTTTGGTGCCCAAGTAGGAGCCTCAACCAAAAACCCCGATGTGAGCAGTCGTTCGCCCGAACCATCGGGTTTCATGACCCCGATATGGAAACGCCCACCTTGAATTTTCGTAAACGCAATAAGATCCCCGCGTGGTGACCATACCGGGGTTGCATAACGGCCTTTGCCAAAACTGATCCGCCGCACATTTTGGCCATCGGCATCCATCACGTAAAGCTGTTGGCTGCCGCCGCGGTCTGAATTGAATACAATCTGCCGACCATCCGGCGCAAAGGTCGGTGAGGTATCAATCGACGGTGCATTGGTTAACCGATTAGCCACCCTGGTTTGCAGGTTCATTGTGTAAATGTCGGTGACACCATTACGCGACAAGCTCATGATGACTTGTTTACCATCGGGCGAGAAGCGCGGCGCAAAAGTCATTCCTGGGAAGTCACCGAGAACTTCTTGCTGACCTGTATCGATATTAAAAATGTAGACTCGCGGGCGGTCGTTATAATACGCGAGATAAGTAATTTCTTGTGTTGTTGGCGAAAAGCGCGGGGTTAACACCAAGGTTTGGCCATCGGTCAAAAATCGGTGATTGGCACCATCTTGGTCCATGATCGCCAAACGTTTCATCCGCCGTGTCGCTGGGCCGCTTTCGGCGATATAAACAACGCGGGTATCAAAATACCCTGTTTCACCGGTCAAGCGCTGGTAAATCATATCGGAGATCACATGCGCCAATCGCCGCCAATTAAGCGGCGCCGTGGCAACCGATTGGCCCTCCAGTTGGACCTCGGCGAAAACATCCCAAAGTCGGAATTCCACGCGCAGGCGACCATCAGCAAGGATATCCACACTGCCATTGACCAATGCTTGGGCATTAATGACTCGCCAATCACCGAAGCGTGGCAGCAATTCCACGGGGAGCTGGCGTTGGATGAAAGCACGCGGGTTAACCGGATCAAACAGCCCGGAGCGCCGCAGATTATCACTAATGACCTGCGCTAGTTCACGGCCATATTTGCCACTTTCCGCCGTCTCGCCGACAAAATTAACAATCGCAATCGGCAAGGGCTCAACCCGGCCACGCGAGACATCAATCCGTAATTCCGCCTGGACGCTCGACATCCAAAGACCGAGAAACATAAGGATCATCAGCGGCATTTTTAGCGGCGACCAACATATCGCTTTGCGGAGCATCATCGTCATGATTCGATTTTCCCTATTCAGAGCGTATTAGCCGAGCAAATCGCGTGGGTTAAACCCAATCGTGAAAGTCTTCCAAAGTTCATATTTGTCAAGTGGCAGACGCAATGGTGAGCAGCGCGGATTTCGCAACGCACGGATTGCCGATTCCGCTGCTGTCCGAAAGAATGGATCAGTCCGCATACGTCCTTTGTCCTTGATGTCTGCCGCCCGAACGGTTCCGTCGGGATTCATCCGCACAAATATGTCAACAATAAGGTCTTCGGCATTTTTTGCCCCAGCCGGCACCAGCCAACAGTCGGCAATTTGATCACGAATGGCGTCCAGCTCGCTGATGGAGAGCTTTGCGGTCACATCAAAGCGGTTCTCGCTCGAGCGTACCGGTGACTTCGCCAGCTCAGGCAGTGGCGCATCAGGTTTCGGGGTCTCCTTGGCCACCGGCTTAGGTTTCATTTTCGCCACCGATTTCAACAGTTTTGAAAACTCTGTTTCGGCCGGTTTTGCCTGCTTTTTTGGCGGCGCTTTTGGTGGCGCCTTAACAGGCTTTTTAGGCGATGGTTTGGCAACCTTCGTCGGCTGCGGTTTTGGCGGTGGTTTTGGCCGCGATACTGGCTTCGGTGTTGATTTAGGTGGCTTTGCAACTGCCGCCTTTGCAGGTTTTTTCGGCAGCGGCGGCGGCGCAACCTTTGGCGCTTCAACCTTTGCAGGCGGTTTTTTGGGCTTGCTGGGCGGCGGTTTTTGCTTTTTCGCCGGCGGCGGCGTGACCTTTGGCGCGGCGACTTTTGGCGGCGCGGGTTTCTTTGGGCTGGCCATTTTTGGCACCGGCGGTGGCGGCGGCGCTGCTTGCGGTTTTGGCGGCGGCGGCGGGGCTTTCGGTTTAGCTTCTTGCAGCGGCTTTGGCGGGGCGTTGGTCAGCTCAGCAATGTCGACCATTTCGACAATCATCAACTGCTCGGCGGGCAACCGCTCGGCACGTAAACTTGGCAGCCCTAACCATGCCACCAACAGCACCGCGATATGCAGACCAACCGAGAATGTGATGCCGCCGCGCATGACCCTTTACCGCTTGTCTTCAGGCTGCGGAATTTCCGCCAGCAGCGCCACTTTAGAAAAACCGGCGGCACTGATCAGCCCCATTACCGCCATCACCTCGCCATAGGCAATCGCCTGGTCACCACGGACAAAGATCCGGGTATCGTTATTGGCCGCTGTGATCGCCTCCAGTCGGGCCACAAGGCCGTCCCGCGGCACTTCGGTTTCTTGAATAAAAACCAAGCCATCGGCGTTCACACTGACGACGACAGGTTCAACTTGATCGGTCAATTGCGCGGCAGCGGTTTTCGGCAAGTCAACCGGCACGCCAACGGTCAGCAGCGGGGCCGTGACCATGAAGACGATCAGCAAAACCAGCATCACGTCCACAAACGGTGTGACATTGATTTCGTGCACAGGCTGATAGCGGCGCTTTCGGCCACTACTTGGTTTCAGCGGGCCCATTGCCATGGCTTAATTTTCCTCGTCAATTTGGCGCGATAAAATGGCCCCAAATTCTGCCGAAAAATTTTCCAACCGGTTGGCATAGCGTCCCAAATCATTGGAGATTTTATTGAAAGCAATCACTGCCGGAATGGCGGCGATCAGCCCCAAGGCAGTGGCGAATAAGGCTTCTGCAATGCCCGGTGCAACAACGGCCAAACTGGTATTTTTTGTGGCCGCAATTGACTGAAAGCTGTTCATAATCCCCCAGACGGTCCCAAACAAGCCGATGAACGGTGCGGTTGAGCCAACCGAGGCCAAGAAGGACAAATTGCTTTCCAAGCGTTCCATTTCCCGGCCCATGGTGAGCGACATCACCTGCTCGATGCGTTGCCGCATACTGGCCCGGATATCATCACCTTTGGTCGCTAATCGGCGTGCCGATGACCGCCGCCATTCACGCATTGCGGCGGCAAAGACAGAGGCCATCGGATCGGCCGGCGTCCCGCCGATGCGGTCATATAGATCCTCTAGTGAGCCGCCGGACCAAAACATGTCCTCAAATTCTTGCGCTTTCCGGCGAAGTTTTCGCAGCCGCGAAATTTTGTCAAAAATAATCGCCCAGCACCAGATCGACGCTAAAATGAGCAGCAGCATAACGGCCTTAACGACAGGATCAGCGGCCAGGAATAATTCCCAAATACTCATCCCAGATTGCAGAGAGCCATCAAGGCTTACGCTATCGACGATTTTGCTTTCCATCGTGCTGTCGCTGTCCTTTCTTAACGCCGTCCTAAGGTCGGGCGTGGGAGTGATCTAACGCGTCCAACAGAACGCGCGGCAAACGGGTCGGCCGGCCATGTTGATTAAGGCAAGCAAGGGTTAAATCAATGGCCACGAGCGGTGGGCAGCTGGCCAAGCTGGCGGCACAATGGTGAATGGTTTGCCGCAATGCCATGACGGCACCACGGGCCGACTGCAACACGGTTTGAACGACCAACGCATCATCGATATGCGCCGGCGCCGCATAATGAATGGTCAATTGGCGAACCGAAAAGCCAGCGTCATGCTGCACCACAAGATCTTGATGCGGCACCCCAATCAGCCGTAAGAACTCGGTTCGGGCGCGCTCTGCGTAGCGCAGATAATTGGCATGATAAACAATCCCTTGGGCATCGGTATCTTCGTAATAAACGCGCACTGGAAAATGGTGCACGCCTTCCTTCATGTGACCCATTTGCATGTGCTTATCGGTCATCATTGCCCCCCGGCTCGCCGGCGCCGTCATCGACCGCCAGCAGCGGCAGTTGGCCCATGCCGGCAGGTGCCGTTAAGCCGAGATATTCATAGCCTGCCGGCGATAACATGCGGCCGCGGGGCGTGCGCTGCAGCAGCCCTTGTTGCAGCAAATAAGGCTCAATCACCTCTTCAAGGACGTCACGTTGCTCGGATAAGGCAGCTGCCAGCGTCTCGGCACCGACCGGGCCACCGCCATAACTATCGGCAATGCAGCTTAGGTAGCGCCGATCCATCGCATCTAGGCCGCGCTGATCAATGTCCAAGCGGTTAAGGGCATTGTCTGCCGCGGCGGCATCAACCTGACCATCGCCCAAAACGCCGGCAAAATCCCGTACCCGGCGCAAAAGGCGACCGGCAACCCGCGGCGTCCCGCGGGCCCGGCGAGCGATTTCATCAGCACCATCGGCGGCCATATCGACCCCAAGAATGCCGGCACCGCGTAAAATGATTTGCCGCAGCTCGTCCGGCTCATAGAAATTTAACCGCAGCGGGATGCCAAAGCGTTCCCGAAGCGGCGTTGTAATCAGGCCCGACCGGGTGGTTGCCGCCACCAGCGTGAACGGCGGCAAATCAATCCGGATTGACCGCGCCGCCGGGCCCTCGCCGATGATCAAATCAAGTTGAAAATCTTCCATTGCCGGGTACAGAATTTCTTCGACCGCAGGGTTCAGACGATGAATTTCATCAATGAACAACACATCGCGCTCTTGTAAATTGGTGAGCAAAGCGGCCAAATCCCCAGCTTTCGCAATCACCGGACCGGATGTGGCCCGAAAATTCACACCCAACTCGCGGGCGACAATCTGCGCTAAGGTGGTTTTGCCGAGCCCTGGTGGGCCGTAAAACATGGTATGGTCTAGGGCATCACCCCGTTGCCGCGCGGCATCAATAAAAACCCGCAAGTTTTCGCGCAGTTTGCGCTGCCCGACAAACTCCTCAAGGGTCAACGGCCGGATGGAGTTTTCTAACCGGTCGCCCTCGATCATGGCCCCGTCAACAAGCCTGTGGGCGTTTGCCTGATGATCCCAGTCAGGGATGTCCGTTGTCATGATGACAGTTCCTTCAAGCCGGCCGTGATCAGCGCTTGCACGTTGGCACCGTCATCCTTGCGGGCAGCAGCGCCAACCGCAGCAAAAGCTTCGGAGCGGCCATAGCCTAAGTTGACCAGTGCCGAAACAGCATCGGGCAGCGGCTCCTCGGCGGCACCGATCGGGGCCACTGCGGCGGCCACCGGCAGCGCCGACGACAGACCGGAAAGCAAGATTGAGGCAGTTTTATCTTTCAACTCGTTGACGATCCGCTGACCAAGTTTCGGCCCCACACCATCGGCCCGCGTCAGCATGGCTTTGTCTTGAGCTGCAATGGCGTTCAAAACGTCTTCCGGTGATAACGCCGATAAAATCGCCAACGCGGCCTTGGCGCCGACGCCTTGAACCGTTTGCAACAACTGAAAACAGTCGCGTTCACTTGCATCGGCAAAGCCAAAGAGATGGATATGATCTTCGCGCACATGGGTCTCGATATGCAGGGATACCGAGCTGCCCACGGCACCAAGGCGATCAAGCGTCCGTTTTGAGCCGAACACCAAATAGCCGACACCATTTACATCCAGCACCAGACTGCCGTCATCAAGCCTGTCGACGACTCCGCGAAGTTTGGCGATCATCTATTATTTTCCCGCGCTAAAGCTGCCCGCACGGCACGTTCATAGCCGGTGCCGGCGACAGTCTCGGTTTTTGAATGTCGTTGACCCTTGCCGGCGTCGGCACCGAATGCCTGCCGACTGCCGGCGAAATGGGCGTGACAAATGGCAACGGCCAACGCATCGGCGGCGTCGGCATTTTCGAACTGACAGCCCGGCAGCAATCGCGCCACCATGATTTGGATCTGCGCCTTGTCCGCATGCCCCGCACCAACCACCGATTTTTTAACCCGATTGGGGGCATATTCGGTCACCGTCACATTGGCCTTGGCAGGCGCGATCAGCACCGCGCCGCGGGCCAATCCAAGTTTCAAAGTGGAGTCCGGATTCTTATTGACGAAAGTTTCCTCGACCGCGACCTCATCTGGCGCAAAGCGGCCGATAATGTCGGCAATGCCTTCGTTAAGTTGCAGCAACCGGAGCGCGATTGACGCATTAACATCAGGGTTTACGACGCCGTTGGCGAGATGCGACAAGCGATTAGCTTTGGCTTCAATGATCCCCCAACCGGTATTTCTCAACCCGGGGTCAATCCCCAAGATGCGCATATTTCAATGCTCCCTCCACCGCCCAAGGCAGCTGCGGTGACTAAGCTGTTAGCTTGGCCATAATGTCATCTGAGATTTCGAAATTTGCCGATACCGATTGCACATCATCATTATCGTCAAGCACATCCAACAGCTTGAGTAGTGATTGCGCGCGGTCCTCATCGACAGCAACCGTGTTCTGCGGTTTCCACACCAGGCCGGCATCTTCGGGCGCACCAAATTGCGCCTCTAGGGCATCGCGGACGGTTGTGAAGTCTTCGGCGGCGCAAGTCACTTCATGCGCCTCATCATGGCTTTCCACATTGTCCGCGCCTGCTTCCAAAGCAGCTTCGAACATCTCATCAGCACTGCTCACGGTGGCTGCAAACAGCACTTGGCCGACCCTGTCAAACATGAACGCAACGGAATTAGATTCCCCCAAATTGCCGCCGTATTTCGTAAACGCAGAGCGCACCTCAGAGGCCGTCCGATTGCGATTGTCGGTCACTGTATCAACGATCATCGCGACCCCACCAGGGCCGTAGCCTTCATAGCGAATCTCGTCATAATTACTTCCGTCATCACCGCCGGCAGCTTTTTTTAAGACCCGATCAATATTATCTTTTGGCATGTTTGCAGCCCGCGCCGCGAGCATGGCAGCACGCAAGCGTGGGTTGGAATCAGGATCAATACTGGTTTTCGCCGCAACTTGAATTTCACGGATCAAACGCGTGAAAACTTTGGCGCGCTTTTTATCCTGAGCGCCTTTGCGATGCATAATATTTTTAAACTGGGAATGGCCTGCCATTCTGAACGTCTCGCTTTTTGATCATCGATATCAAGGTATGTCGTCGAGAGAGCATACCAGATATGGTGCCGACATGCATCCTTCGGTCAGATATTTATGTACCGGCAGATTAGGGCGATTTTAGGGCATCATCTGCGCCGTTTTACGCCCATCTCTTGGCCGTTTATCAGCCTGTATTCATTGCTTCCTGCTCACCGAGCAAGGCGATACGGAACCGGTTCTTGATATGCACGCCGTCGCGCGGTGATAGTTTTTTGGGCAGATTATCCGCTTTCACTTTCAGCGCCGCAAACAATGGAAAGGGACCGTTTTGAACAGCCGCCATTAACTCAGAGACATCATTTTCGGTCCTGACCGTCAGCGTCTTGGCAAAGCCGGCGGCCGCTGCCATCCCGGCCAGGTCAACCCCCAGGCCAGTGTGCGTGGCTTGCATGCCGGTTTCGCCATAATGCTCATTATCCAGCACGATCACCGTCAAATTGCGCGGTGCTTTTGCCGCAATCGTGGCAAATGAGCCGACCCCCATGAGCATTTCGCCGTCGCCCGTCACCACCCAGACAGATTTATCCGGCTGCGCCATTGCCAATCCCAAACCGGTGACACTTGCCAGGCCCATGCCGGCCCAGAGGTGAAAATTCTCGTCCCGCTCATCAATACTGGACAGATCCCAAACAGGCGAGCCGAGGCCGGTGACGACAAGTGCACCATTTCGTACTGTAATCAGCTGCTTTAAGACCTCACGACGATCAAGGGTTAAGGTGCTCATGATGCGGCCTCCGCTGCGAGAAGTTCGGGATCGGAACGAAACGGCTTGGCACCAATAAGCCGCTGACTGACCAAAATCGCGACCGGTGCGCTGGCCTCATAAGCCATGGTCATACCGGCATCCAGCGCATCATGGGCATCCTCGATCGTGTCCACTTGAAACACCCGCATACCAATTTCCGACAACACCTTTGGGGTTGCTTGTCCCATTGGAATTTGCCACGGATTAGCTTCACCGTAATCACCGCGCATGGTCACAATCATGACCAAAGGAAAGCGGCAGGTCATGGTAATCGAGGCAATGGCATTGATGGTGTTACCGACGCCGCTAGACTGCATCATAACCACAGCACGCTGACCACCCAGCCAGGCACCGGCGCTCAGTGCGATGCCTTCCTCCTCGGTGGTTACCGGCACGGTTTCAATGTCATTATCGGCAATCAAATCATTGATCAGCGACTTCAGGCCGCCATCGGGTACATAGGTGACCTGCCGCACATCATGGGTCTTAAAAAGCCGGTACGCGGCATCATTCCAGGTTTCAGTCATCGGAGCTCTCTTTTACTGGTGGGACCATAGGCTAACGCGTTCAGATGCGAAGGCAAAGCCTCAAACAGTCACCCCAACGGTACTTCGCAAAGCGGCCATCGCCGACTCGATTAATTCTTCATTCAATGGCTCTTGCGGCCGCACAATGAAGGTATCGAGGCGAAACCTGGGCGCGCCCTCAACCTCGAACAGCAGACCACCGGCAATTTGCTCGGCAATGGTGCTGCGTGAAAGATAGCACGAACCGTCATGGGCCAGGATATGCGCCAAGGCAATCGCCGGAGAATCAATCGCTAACGCTGGTGTGTCGGCATCGGGAAAGGCCTCTGCATGGGCGGCGGAAAACTCAAAACCCCGTTCCACAAAGATATAATCATCCAACCAGCCCGAACTGATCTCCCGCGGATATGTGGATACCAGCACCAACTCATCTTCGATTAACGGATCAATGACCAGCCCGGCACCGGTGCGCGGCCCAAAAACCAGCAACATATCCAGCAAACCGTCTTCCAGTTTTCGGGTCAGCGGCTCGGTATAGTCAATATCCACATTGAGGGCCACGTCAGGGGCCGCCCGGCGCATCGCATCAAGCCAAGGATTGGCAACCCAATCGGCCAAATTAGCATGCACGCCAAAGCCGAAAACGCTGCGCAAACCCTCCGGCAGGGCAACCAGTTGGCGGCCTAATTCCCAGGCCCGCACCACCGTATCTGCATGGCGGCGCAACCGCCGACCGGCACCGGTGATCTCGACACCATTTTTATGGCGCACAAATAAGCGCCGATCCAACCGTTCCTCAAGCGCCCGAATACGCGCGGAGACGGTTGATTGGGTAACGTTTAAGTTGTCGGCGGCACGATGAAAACTGCCGCTGGCGACCACCTCTAAAAAGGTATGCAGATGATCAATGTTCATAAGCTACACAAAGCCCAAATTTTCACTAGGAATCCATCTTAAAAGCGCCATCCAATGGTTTTTCCCGCCACCCTGCTTTTGCAACCTGCCGATGATACTGCTAGAGTTTTATGACGCAATCGGCGAGGCGGCGGTTTGTGGCCGGGTCAACGGCCCACGCCTCAACGCTAAGCCGTACATCAACGCTAAAAAAGCAAAAACACGCACCTCGCGACGGGCTGAATACCAAGCTGAGGTGAACATAACAGGAAGAATAAAAATGACCATTCATGTTGCTGGTATTAGCGCTGCGGTCGGCGCCGAAGTTTCCGGGGTTGATCTTCGCACGCTTGATGATGCTGATTTCCAAGTAATCCAAGACGCTTTTAATCAATACCATGGGTTGCTGTTTCGCCATCAGTCCCTCGACGATGCCGACCTGGTGGCCTTTTCGGCACGCTTCGGCGACCTTGACCATGCGCCGGTGATGGAAAACGGCCAGACCGCTGTGCCGGGGCGACCGGAAATTTATCTGGTATCGAACATCAAGGATGATAGCGGCAAGGCGATTGGCAGTTTAGGCAGTGGTGAAGCCGTCTGGCACACCGATATGTCATATGCGGAAAATCCCCCTTATGCATCTGCGCTTTTCGCAATCGAGGTGCCGGCAAGCGGCGGCAACACCTCTCTTTGCAGCATGGCCGCCACCTATGCCGCACTGCCGGCTGATTTGAAAGCCAGGATTGCAAACTTACGGATCAAACATGACGGGACTTATAATTCCGGCGGGTATTTGCGCCAAGGGGTGGAAGCGACAGACAACCCGCGCGAGGCGGTTGGTACCTATCACCCGATGGTCTTGGCACATCCTGTGACCGGCACCCCGATGCTGTATCTTGGTCGCCGTCGCAACGCCTATATCGAGGGCTTTGAGATCGCCGACTCGGAAGCCTTACTCGATGAAGTCTGGCAGTACACGGCCTTGCCCGAGAACTGTTACAGCCATCAGTGGCAGGTCGGTGATTTGCTGCTTTGGGATAACCGCGCCACCATGCATCAGCGGACGCCGTTTGATCGTAACGCCCGCCGGCTGATGAAACGGACACAGATTAAAAGTGTCGCCGCCCCCAGCTCTGCGGCGGCCGGCTCGTAATCGGCGCAGCGCCTATACATCCAGTCGATAGACATCGCCATCACGGACCAAATGGCCAACGGTTGGGGTCGCAAAATGGGTCCCGATAATCAGCGTCGGGCTATCGGCGAAGCGCTCAAAAATATCAGTGCGGGTGCGGATGGCTTGCGGTTTATCATGATCCACCGAGGCGCACCAATGCGGCCGCGCAAACTGGCAGGGGTGGTGTAGCATATCCCCTGTGATAAAGGCTGTTTCGCCCGCCGATTCCAGCAACACACTGACATGACCCGGGGTATGGCCAGGGGTTGCGATCATGCGTACACCTGGGGCCACTTGATGATCGGCGCTGACCAAATCGACCAACCCGGCGTCAAAAATTGGCTTGATGGAATCCGCATAGATCGGCCCAAAACGCTCATCATCGGAGCCGGCTTGCCAAAAGGCCACCTCATCGGCACCCATTAAATAGCGGGCATTGGCAAAGGTTGGCACCCAACGCCCATCCTGCAGGCGAGTGTTCCAGCCGACATGGTCCACATGTAAATGTGTGCATAACACCCGGTCAATGGAATCAAGAGCGTATCCTGTTGCCTGAAAATCGCTCAGGAAATTTGTCTGCAGTTGATTCCAAGCAGGCACCAACCGGTCCTTGTCATTGCCGACACAGGTATCAACAACAATCCGGCAGTCTGGGGTTTCCACGATCAAGGTATGAATGCTTGCGCCCAGGCGGCCGTCAGCATCGGCAAAATGCGGAAACAGCCAAGGAATCGCTTTCACGGCCTCATAATCTGCATCGGGTAAGATCCGGCGCATACCGCCGAAGGCTTCAATTTCAATAACGCGGGTGATTTTAATTTTGCCAATTTGCCATTGGTTTGCGGTCATCAATCCCTCCTAAAAACGCCCCCAGGGTAACGAAACTTACACAGCCGTGCAAATTCAACAGGGCCGCCGTTACCGCAACCAACGGCGCAGCTTTAGATAGCCGTTGATTAATCATTTGAGGCAGATTATGTATAACTAACTGCCCTTGTGGGAACAGGCCATGCGATTGTTTTTAAAACTCTTTTTTGCTTTTTTGGTGACTGTCGGCAGTCTCCTCACTGGCCCGTCTGTCGGGGCCGGGGATAACATGCTTATGGTTGTTGAAGCATTTGCCCGCGCCACGGCCGGCCAAGCAAAAAATGGCGCGGCATTTTTGACCGTGATGAACCATGGCAGCGAAGATGACTTCCTGGTTGCGGTTGAAACAACGGCTGCCAAACGTCCGGAATTACATACCCATATCCATGACAATGGCATCATGCGTATGCGCCAAGTTGCCGAGATTAAAGTGCCTGCCGGCGGCAGCGCGGCCTTAAAGCCCGGCGGCGACCATGTGATGCTGATGGGCCTGGTCGCGCCCTTAACGGCTGGTGCGGCGCTCCCATTGGTGTTGGTTTTTAAACATGCCGGCCGGATCACCGTTGACATGCCCATCGGAAGCGTTGCCGCCGCCGCACCTCCAGGGTCGGCACATTCTGGGCACTCCGGACACTCCGGGCACCATATGAAACCCGCAAAGAAAAATTAAAGACTGCTTGAGATCCGCGCGCAAGACGGTGATCATAGGGCGTGTTCGTACATGTTATTCAGACCGCGTCAGGCGATGTGTCTGCCGGCACTTTTTTTGATTTTGGGACTTTAAATGATGCCTTCAGACCAACGGGAAATTCTTACGGTAAATGATCGCAGCTACTCTTTTCCGCAGCAGACCGCCGTGGTGATTTGTATTGATGGTTGTGAGCCGGAATATCTTGATGCAGCTGTTGCCGCAGGCGATATGCCGACGCTGGCTCGGTTTCGCGAGACCGGTACGGCGTTAATCGCAGATTGTGTGGTTCCAAGCTTTACCAACCCGAACAATATGTCGATTGCAACAGGTCAACCGCCGGCCGTCCATGGCATTTGCGGCAATTATTTTTGGGATCCCGCACGCCAAGCCGAAGTGATGATGAATGATCCGGCGCTGCTGCGTGCGCCGACGATTTTCCAATCTTTTTTCGATGCCGGAGCGCGGATCGCGATCGTGACCGCAAAAGATAAACTGCGCCGCTTACTTGGTCACGGGTTGCGGTTCGACGATGGCCGGGCAATTTGTTTTTCGTCGGAAAAATCAGCTGATACAACATCCGCTGAACACGGCATTGATCACGCCAGCACCTGGCTTGACCGGCCCGTGCCGGACGTCTATTCCGCCGAGCTATCGGAGTTTGTGTTCGCTGCCGGGGTCAAACTGATGGTCGAGTTCAAGCCCGACATCATGTACTTAACGACCACTGATTATGTGCAACATAAACACGCCCCCGGCACCGCCGAGGCAAACCGCTTCTATGCGATGTTTGATCGTTACCTGGCGCAACTAGACGTCGCCGGTGCCACCATTGCCATCACCGCCGACCACGGCATGAGCGCCAAATTTGACGCTGCCGGGGCACCGGCCGTGATCTATGTCCAAGACTTGCTTGATGATTGGTTGGGAACCGAGGCGGCCCGAGTCATCCTGCCGATCACCGACCCTTATGTGGTTCATCACGGCGCACTGGGCTCGTTTGCCACCGCTTATCTTTCCGATGCCGTTAATACGGCAGACTTATGCCAACGGTTAAGCGCCATTGACGGCATGGAGGTGGTTTTAGACAAAGCAACGGCGGCGGCACGCTTTGAATTACCGGCCGATCGGATCGGCGATCTGGTGATGGTGGCGCGGGAGAATATGACCCTTGGCACCCGGCGGCAGGATCATGACCTATCTATGCTGGATGCGCCGCTGCGATCCCATGGCGGCATCAGTGAGCAAGCCGTGCCGCTGGTTTTCAACCAGGCCATTGCCGATCCCCCCGCCAAGCCGCGAAATTTCGATGCGCTGTCGTTGCTGTTATCAGCAACCTAGGTTTTCGGCGCCGCCCGGCACGACCGCCAGCGGCGCCTTTAAAGCGGCCCGTTTAAAGCGTCGCTGCCTTTTGCATGACGGCCGACAAACGGCGGGCAAAGCCCAGCGGGTCAAGCACCGCCTCCCCCTCGACAATGCGTGCTTGGTCAAGCAGCAGCAAGGCTGCATCCTCCAACTCCTGGGGGTTTTTGCCTGATGACGCGCCGGCCGCCAAAGATTTGATCAGGGCATGCTTGGGATTGATCTCAAGCACCCGTGGCGCGGCTTCTTTGACCTGCTGATGTTGTCGCAACATGCGTTCTAGATGGATGTCCATATCGCCCTCATCGGCGACCAGAACACAGGCGCTATCGGTCAGCCGTTCACTTTCCCGAACGTCTTTGACCTTATCGCCTAAGGTAGTTTTCAAATTGGCGATAAATGGTGCCAGCGCTTCAGAGGTTTTTTCTTCCGGCTTATCCGCTTTATCGGCATCGGCCTCGGCGGCTTCATCGGCATCAATCTTCGACAGGTCGGTGCCGCCGCGTGTTGCCGATTTAAACTGCTTACCCTCAAAGCCTTCAAACATGGCGGAGATCCAAAAATCATCGATCGGATCCGACAGCAATAAAACCTCAACGTCTTTGGCTTTGAAGCCCTCAAGATGCGGCGAAGCGGCAACCGCCTCATAGCTCTCGCCAGTAATGTAATAAATGGCATCTTGGCCGGGCTTCATCCGGCCAACATAGTCAGCCAAGCTGGTCAAGGCATCGCCGGCCGTTGATTTGAAGCGTGTCAGCGGTAACAGCGCATCACGATGTTCGGCGCCATCGCTGTACAAGCCTTCTTTCAAGACAGCCCCGAAATTATTCCAGAACACCGCATATTCGTCCGCCGATTTATCCGCCTTTTTGGACAATTCGGAAAGCACGCGCTTGACCAATCCAGCCTTAATTTTACCCAACACAGGATTGTTCTGCAGCATTTCCCGGCTGACATTCAGCGGCAAGTCTTCGCAATCAACCACACCCTTCACAAAGCGCAACCAAGAGGGCACCAATTCTTCACAATCATCGGTGATGAACACGCGTTTGACGTAAAGCTTGATGCGATGCTTGCGTTCCGGATGGAAAAGATCAAATGGCGGCTGACTGGGCACAAACAATAGGGCCGCATATTCAATCACCCCCTCGGCACGCCAATGCGCCGTCAGCCAGGGATCATCAAATGCATGGGCAATGTGATGATAGAATTCCGTGTATTGGCCAGCGTCAATTTCTGCTTTCGGTCGGGTCCAAAGCGCCGATGCTTGGTTTAAAGTCTCATCGGTTGTCTGTTCACCTTCTGCCGCGCCGTCATCGTCGTCTGCTGCCGGCTGTCCCGTCAGCACAATCGGGATCGAGATATGGTCCGAATATGTTTTGACCACATGGCGCAGGCGATGGCTTTCCAAAAACTCGGCCGCGTCCGCTTTCAGATGCAGGGTGATCGCCGTTCCCCGACTGGCTTTCTCGGCGTCATCAATCTCATACTCGCCAAGACCGTCCGAGGACCAACGCCAAGCTGCCGTTTCACCGGCCTTACGGGTTAACACCTCAACCTGGTCGGCAACCATGAAAGCGGAATAGAACCCGACTCCAAAACGGCCAATCAAGCCATGCTCTTTAGAGGCATCATCATTTAACCCGGCAACGAATGCTTCCGTTCCCGAACGTGCAATCGTGCCCAGATTAGCTTCAATTTCCGCCGCGTCCATGCCGACGCCGTTATCAGCAATGGTCAGCGTTTTGGCATCCGGATCGACAGTTAACGTAATCTGAAAAGTGCTGTCTTCGGCAGCTAATTCAGGTGCAGTCAGGGCCAAATACCGTAACTTATCGCAGGCATCAGAAGCGTTTGAGATCAACTCCCGAAGGAAGACTTCACGCTCGCTGTAAAGCGAATTGGCAACAATTTGAAGAAGTTTACTGACTTCCGCCTGAAAGGCACGTTTTTCAGCAGCCATGTTTGACCTACACCCTATTATTGATGACTGGATTTATTTGATGGCAAAGATATGGGAGCTGCCGCCAGGAGCGCAAGCCCCCTCGTCGCCCGAAATGGCGAAAATCTTTACTTTCAGGCCGGTTCCACGATGGCGACCAATTGGTCTTCGGAAACCATTTCTTCTTCGCTCACCAACACTTCGCTTACCCGACCGTCAATCGGGCTGACCGCCGGAATTTCCATTTTCATTGATTCTAAAATCATCACCGGTTCATCGGCGGCAACCATCTGTCCCGGTTGCACAATAATTTTCCAAACCCGCCCGGCCACGTCACTGTTAACATCCGCCATTCTATCCCTCCCTGTTTCGTCTTTTTGATGTGCCACACCTTTGTGGAGCTGCGCAAGGTCAGCGCGAGTGTGAGCGTCTTGAATACAAACTTTTGATCTTACAGCGGCAGTGCTGTTGTCGATTTAATGGTTTCCATGGAGAACCGCGAGGTCACTTTCGTGAGGGCGGCCTGCGCCACCAACTCTTTATAAAAGAGGTCGTATGCGGCCATATCCGGCACCACAACTTTCAACAAATAGTCAACGTCACCGGCCATCCGGTGGAACTCTTGTACTTCCGGCTTCTCGGCCAGCAAGGCCGCGAAGGAAAGCAGCCAATCGCTGGAATGATCGCCACTTTCAATGCTGACAAAAACCGTTAAGCCAAAGCCCAGGGTCACAGGGTCTAAGATCGCTACTTGTTTTTGAATCACACCATCGGCTTGTAGCCGATTGACCCGCTTCCAACACGGCGACGACGACAACCCGACTTGGCGGGCAATGTCACTGATGGACTGGCCGCTATTTTCCTGTAGGACACGTAAAATCTGCCGATCCGTATCATCCATGGCAGCTACGCCGCCAGCGCGTCGCCCTGCACCGTGATCCGATGCATTAGGCGGCGCTGACCATGATAGTCATTAATCGCGTAATGCCAGGTTGCACGGTTATCCCAGAAGGCGATGGAACCAGGCTGCCAGCAGAATTTATGGATATGTTCGGGGCGAGTCGCGTGGCGCACCAAATAATTAAGCAAGGGCTGGCTTTCCGCAGCCGTCCAGCCGTCGAAATGGGTGGTAAAGCCACTGTTGATATAAAGCGCCCGGCGGCCGCTGATCGGATGGCGAATAACCACCGGGTGAACCGCGTCTTGGCGTGCCGCGTCAGTATTGCCGAGCCGGTCACCAAGGTCTGAATTTTCTGTTTGATAGCGCGATTTATCGCCAAAAACATGGCGGCTGGAATGCACTGCCCGCAGCCCCATAAGTGTTTCTTTCAGGCCGTCGGAAAGGCTTTCAAAGGCGCTGAACATATTCGCAAAGACAGTGTCACCGCCACGGTTTGGCAGTTCGCGGGCCACTAAAATCGAGCCCATCGCAGGGATTTCATCATAGCTGTGATCGGTGTGCCAATTGCCGCCGATATTGCTGCGTTGCTCTGGTTCCTTGCGAACCTCGGCAATTTGCGGATAGCCCTCCACATGACCAAAAAAGCGGTTAACGTTAATCCCGCCAAAGCGCTCGGCCATTTTAATATGACCCTCTGGACTGAGGTTTTGGTCGCGGAAAAACAAAACTCCATAGTCACCGAGTGTTTGCCGCATGGATGCCAACGCTGCATCACTGATATCACGGTCAAGATCGATACCGCCGATATACGCACCCACACCATCGGCAGGTCTTATGTCCAGCTCGCTCATTGCGCATCCCCCCTGTTGGTCTACCTGTTGGTGCCTAGCTTAATCTTCCGGGCCGCGCCCAAGCAAGCCCTATCCAAGCTTTCGGCCCGGCCTAAACGCTTCGCGTAACATTGCCGCTATGCTGTGGCACGCCAAATTCCTGATGACAAATCGCGGCTAATTTGCGGACCCCATAGGTGATTTGTTGGCGGCTGGCATTAGCAAAACAAAGCCGCATCCAACTGCGATGGGCCGCACCATCGACGGTCCATTCAGCACCTGGATTTAAGCTAATCCCGGCCGCCCCGGCAACATGCGCAAGTTTCGTTGTATCAACCTGATCCGGCAGTTTTATCCACAGGAAAATGCCGCCTTTGGCAGGTTGGAATTCAGCTGCGGTGCCAAATTCTGCGCTGACCAATTCGGCCATGAGATCATGCTTTTCTTTTAGGTTTTTGACCGCTGTTTCAACATGCCGATCAAAATGCGGGCCGCAGTATGCACCCAACGCCATTTGCTCAAGTGCGCTGGTGCCGGCATCGGTTTTCAGAGCCAAGAGGTGCGATAAGGCGGACCAATCAGCGACCACATAACCAAGCCGGAGCGCCGGCGCGATAGATTTTGAAAACGACCCGCAGTAGATCACACGTCGGCCATCATCTAGGCCATAGATTGCTGTAGGCCTGCTGCCTTGCCACAGTAAATCGGCATAGCAATCATCTTCAAAAATCATCACCCCATAGTCATCGGCTAGGCTCAGCATCCGCTCCCGCCGGGCTTGCGGCAGGACGGTCCCGGTGGGGTTTTGGGCGGTTGGAATGGTGTAGATATATTTTGGCGTAACGCCATCGCCGGCAAGCCGTTTCAGCGCTTCTTCAAGGGCATCCATTCGCATCCCGTCACCATCAAGATCGACGCCGACATAGCGGGCGCCGCAGGCACTTAGCCGGGTTAATGCGCCGCCATAGGTTGCAGCTTCGGTAATCACCGTGTCGCCGGGCGTCAGCATCAACTGGTTGACCAGGTCAAGCGACTGCAACGATCCAGACGTGATCAGCACTTCGTCGGCCGTGATATTCATGCCGGCCCGGGTCTTCAGGGCTTGCAACAAAAATTCCCGCAACGGCAGATAGCCAAGCGGCCCTGTTGCCAGATTATAGGTCGCCAGGGTCTGGCCTTCTTTTTGTAAAGTGGCTGTTAAAGCCGCAAGTAAATCAGCGACCGGCACATGATCCGGGTCCATATGACCGCCGACGAAATTATAGGCTGGAAATCCTTGCCACGGCTTTGCCGCCGCCGGCAGGTCAGCGCGAAAAGAACTGCGATAGTCAAATCCCATGATATCCCCCCCCCCCGAGGTGGATTTGATTGCATTCAAATCCATATTTGTAAGCATGCTCATGGTAAGGTCTTCAGACAGAAGCGCAAGCTTACCTATGCCTGTGCCTTGAAACCAAAGCCGATATGATCACATAGATCAAGCGCCAACATCTTTCACTGGAGACATCTATGGCTGGTCACGGCGGTACAGGCGATCCATTAACTTTCGCCAAGACCACAGGCCGCAGTGGCTTTCGCACACTAGCGACCCTACTGCCCTATCTTTGGCCAGCTGACCGCCTTGATCTGCGCGCCCGTGTCGTTGCCGCTATAAGCTGTTTGGCAATCGCCAAGGTCGCCGCCGTATCGGTGCCATATTTCTACAAGCAAGCTGTCGATATGCTGACCGACGGCAGCAATATCATCGTCAGTGCCTTGGTTTTCATTTTATTATTCTACGGCATCGCTCGCCTTATTGACCGAAGCTTTTTGGAATTGCGGGAATTCTTTTTTGCGATAGTCGCACAACGGGCGATCCGGCAAGTTGCCCTGAAAACGTTTCGGCATCTGCACCGTCTGTCGCTGCGGTTTCACCTTGACCGGCAAACAGGTGGCCTCACGCGGGCCATTGAACGGGGCGTGAAAGGCATTGAATTTGTGCTGGCCTTCATGCTGTTCAACATTTTGCCGACCTTGATCGAAATCGCCCTGGTTGCCGCCATCCTGTGGACGGTGTTTGATTTTTGGTATGCCGCCGTGACCTTGCTGACGATTGCCACCTATATCGCCCACACCATGATTGTGACCGAATGGCGACTGAAATTTCGGCGCGAGATGAATGCCTCCGACCAAGCCGCAAATACCAAGGCAATTGACAGCTTACTTAACTTTGAAACAGTCAAATATTTTGGCAATGAGAGCCATGAGGCGGAACGCTTCGACCACGCTCTGCGGCGCTTTGAAAAAGCCTCCATTCAAAATAAGGTTTCGCTGTCCCTGCTGAATACCGGACAGGCCTTTATCATCGCTGCAGGCTTAACCGTCATCATGATCATGGCCGGTCTTGGGGTACGCAACGGCACCATGACGGTAGGCGATTTTGTGATGGTAAACGCCTATTTGATCCAACTGTATTTGCCACTGAATTTCTTGGGCTTTGTCTACCGGGAGATCAAACAGTCATTGATCGACATGGAAGCCATGTTCAGTCTGTTGGACGAAAACCAAGAAATTGAAGATCGCCCGGAAGCCGCACCATTGGTCGCCGGGGGCGGTAAGATCGTGTTTAAAGACGTACATTTTGGCTATCGTGCCGACCGCGCAATCTTGAACGGAATCTCGTTCACCGTACCGGCCGGCAAAACCGTTGCCATCGTCGGTCCAAGCGGCGCCGGCAAGTCGACCATTTCGCGGTTGCTGTTTCGGTTTTATGATATCTCGGCCGGAAGCATCGAAATCGATGGCCAAGATATCCGGACCATCAGCCAAGAAAGCTTACGCCAGGCGATTGGCATCGTGCCGCAGGATACAGTCTTATTTAACGACACCATCTTATATAACATCGCCTACGGTCAGCCCGCCGCAACTCCCAGCGAGATTGAAGATGCGGCCCGACTGGCCAGCATTCATGACTTCATTATGGCTCAACCCGATGGTTATCAAACCATGGTTGGTGAGCGCGGCCTGAAACTTTCCGGCGGCGAAAAACAGCGTGTGTCGATTGCCCGAACGCTGCTCAAAAAGCCGCTGATCTTTTTGTTTGATGAAGCAACGTCGGCTCTTGATAGCCAAACCGAGAAGGCCATCCAGGAAAGCCTTCGCGAGGTTTCCGCCGAACGAACCACGCTGACCATCGCGCACCGTCTATCAACGGTTGTCGATGCCGATGAAATTTTAGTTTTAGAAGCCGGGAAAATTGTCGAACAAGGCAATCATCAAAGCTTGTTGAGCAAAGCCGGCGTCTACCACACACTGTGGAAGCGGCAGCTTGAAACCCGCAGCGAAAACCTGAATCTGGCAGCAAAATAGCTAAATTTTATCCCTTGGAGACTAATTATTGACCATGCGAGGCATCGCGCTTGCCGTTTCGCGGCCCTACCCTTTGCCCACGTCTAATTCGGCGACTACACATGACGAGAGTCAAAAACATGGCGAATGTAGCAGTTCAGCAATCCCCCAAACGCCCGAAAATCGAAAGCGGGCTCGTGTCCGAACGATATCTGCGCATTGAGCGAGTCGATAACTTTGCCGATGTGATTGCCCCGAAAGTCGTGTTCGTTGGTGCCGCGCAAAGCTTTCGCGCCATTGGCGGCGTCAAAATTATCTTACAGCAGGTTGCGATGCTGCGATCTGCAGGCTTCAATGCGTACATGATTTCCAACAGTGGTTTTCCGGTTTGGCTCGACGACGATTTCGTGCGCGGCAATGCGCGCGTGATCATCGATCACGCTGTTCCGATCAGGCCGGATGACGCCGTGGTCTTGCCGGAAGGGACCTTAGACGGCGTGCTGAACCAGGCCAAACATTGGCCATGGACAAAAGTTTTATCGGCCATGAATATTGTTGGACTTCGCAAGCATCCGAACCGCAAGACAAACTGGGATGATGTCGGATTTAACGCCAAATTGGCGTTATCTGAATTCCTGTATACTGCGATGCGCGATGAATTTGGCTGGAACGACGTTACAGTGGTGCCGCCGACAGTCTCAGAGAATGTTTTCTACCCAAGCAGTGGTCCAAGAGACAAGACAGTGGTCGTCTCAGGGCGACCCCCCCCCTGCTCACAAGGCCCTTCGGGCATTGTTCGATGCTGATAAAGATACCTTTGGCGGCTTCACCTGGATAGATCTCGAAAACCGTTCGGAATATTTTGTTGCCGATCATTTGCGCCGCACAACAATGGCGGTATGCATCGGCGGTGTTGAGGGATTTGGGCTGCCGCCACTGGAAGCGATGGCATCCGGCGCAATCCCCTGTGGTTATCCGGGCGCTCACGGACCTGACGAATTTGTCACCAGTGACAATGGAATTTGGTCAAAAACGGACGAACCTGAAGATATTTTTGCAGCCATGAAAAAGGCCGCGCAAATGCGCCCAAAATCACAGCGACATAAAAAACTGCTGGCCGTCGGACAAAGCACAGCAGCGCGCTATCGCTCTGCAGTTGCGGCTGAAAAATTAGTTGAATTTTGGTCTGAACACGCGCCGCGCACCCGCAATCTTTAACGTGGCGGATCAAGGGCCGTCTTACCAACTGCCGGCCGACGCCATGATCATTGAGGGTTGATCTTCCGTGACGCGACCATTGCGGGTTGCAAAGATCTGCACGACAACGGCAATAGCTGTCGGTATCATGCTGCCGCTTTGCCCACATAGCCTCGGGCAGGCACATTTCCCCGGCGTGAAGGTAGGCAGACAATGAAAGTAATCTTACAGCGGGTCAGTGAAGCGCGGGTGCGCATCGACGATGTCGTCGCCGGAGAAATCGGCGCTGGTTTGATGATCTTGTTTTGTGCCGAAGACGGTGACCTGCCGGAGAGTGTTGAGCGCTTAGCCGTGAAAATATCCAAGCTGCGAATTTTTGCTGACGACGCTGGCAAAATGAATCGCTGCATTCTCGACTGTGCCGGCTCGGCCCTGATTGTCAGCCAATTCACCCTTGCTGCGAAAACCTCCAAGGGCAACCGACCAAGCTTTATCGCCGCCGCCGCTCCGGACCGTGGCAAGCAGCTTTATGAAAAGTTTTGTCACGCGATTAGCAATCTTGGGATTCCGGTTGCCACAGGCCAGTTTGGGGCCGATATGCAGGTTGAACTTATTAATGATGGACCGGTTACTATTCCTCTGGAAATTGCCGCCCCGCCGCTTTAGGCGGCACGAAAAATACACGCCGCTTTAGGCGGTCAACTTGAAAGCGCCAGTTTCATCGGTGCCGGTACCGGCATGCATGGCAACCCCTGGCTGCGCAATTGCGAGCACGCTTCTCGGGCACCACGCTCATTCAATCCCACCAATCGCGCCCGAAAAATGCGCCCATGGGGACGCTCAACCCCTTCAACCTGCATGGTTGTGTGACCAAGTAAATCGGGCAGTTTATTGCGGGCATTTTTGATAATCGCGGCGGCCGGTCCAGCGCTCGAGTATGCGCCAACCTGGATTCCCCAAAGGCCCAACACATCAGGGTCTGCGGCAACCGACGAAGTTACCCGTGCAATGGTTGCCTGACGGCCCACCGGTGACGTTGTGGCGGCAATCACAGGCCCTGGTCGCGGCAGTGGCAGCGGCGGCTTGATGCCCGCCATGACCACCGGCAACCGCTTGAATCCGCGATCCAACAAGCGCACCATTTGCCGGTCGCGGCTGCGCCCCGATCGGCCCCCAAAAACCACCCCAATCAAATGCCGGCCACTGCGATTGACCGAGGCGACAAGGTTAAAACCAGATGCCCCGATGTAGCCTGTCTTGATGCCGGTTGTGCCCTTGTAGCGACCAAGCAGGCTGTTATGGTTACGGTAGACTCGCCCGCGAAATCGAAAACTGCGGGTTTTGAAATATTTAAAATAACGCGGGAAATCACGCTGGATTGCAATCGCCAGCGTGGCCATATCGCGGGCGGTACTGATTTGCCGGCGGTTTGGTAATCCTGATGCATTGCGAAATTTTGTGCGCGTCATGCCCAAAGCCCGCGCCCGCTGCGTCATCGCCTTTGCAAACGCTAATTCGCTGCCGGAAATATTTTCCGCAACTGTGGCCGCCACATCATTGGCCGACTTCGTCACCAGCGCTTTTATTGCTTGCTCAACGGTGATGGTATCGCCGACCGCCAATCCCAATTTTGACGGCGGCTGCCCGGCCGCACGGCGAGAAACTTTCAGGCGAGTCGACAACGTCATCTTGCCGTCACGGAGCCGCTCAAACACCATGTACAAGGTCATAATTTTGGTAAGTGAGGCCGGATAGCGCCGGGCGTCCGCTTGCCGCGAGTGCAACACCTTGCCAGTATCACCATTTATGACGATCGCAGCGTATTTCGGCGCGGCGTGACTCAGCGGTGCCAGCATAGTGGATGCTAGCAACACACATAATAGCCCCCACAGGTGGCGCAAACTTCTTCGCCAAATCGGGAGCTTTTGAGGCCAACCGCCAATCATTTTTGAGCTCCAGGCCGAAACAATCTCCAATAGATAATAAAATACATGAGAAAATTAGGCTAAAGCAATGAAAAAATTGCAAAAAATAAGTCATGACTTTGGAGCCTGAAAAAAATTCAACAATATGATGTTATTGTGCACTGCAATACATTATTTTATAACGACATAAATCTTAACACCATGAGCATTTTGCATCGCAACACAAACATCGAGCCAGGGAGCATCGTTATGGCGACAACAAAACCGCCGCAGAGCACCGCAAAACCGGAAGCAACCGCCACCACCGCTTCAGCCACGACCCCGATCACGCCGGATGTGGCCGAATCACCTGCCGTTGCCGCCAAAACGCCGGCACCAACGGCCAAGGCCGCGGCGAAACCGTCACCTGCCGACGCCGGCAAACCAGCCAAACCGATTGCCGCAAAACGTAAAAAACCAGCAGCCCCGCGGGCAGCGGTTGCCGCAGCACATGCGCAGCCAGCAGCGCCAAAACACGCCCTGCCAAAACGCGCCCTGCCAAAACCGGTGGCAGCGACGGCAAAGCGGCAAACCCCAACAACGGCGACGTCAGCCAGTGGCCAAGCACCCTTAAACGCCCTCCTAGAGGTGTGGGCCATATGGCAGGATAGCGTTGGATCCGCTGCCCATATCTGGACTGATTACACGGCAAAATCGGTGACCAAGAGCGCCGATCTCAGCCGCGATATGTTGGCCGCTAAGAACTGGCAGGAGATTGTGACAAAACAGCAAGCATTTGCCACAGATGCAATTGATGAGCTGTTAACCGACGCGGCAAAGATTGCAGCCATCGGCGCCAAGGCCGCATCCGCTGCACAAAAACCGCTGATACCCGGCAAACCGTAATTTTTTTGTCCGCACCCCGGCGTCACAAATGGTCACTCCAGGGTGACAAAAAAGCGGGTTTTAATGGGGCTTTTAAAGTGATTTGGGCAGCAGGCATCAGCATGCTGCCCTTTCATTTAACCGAATGCAGACATGATAAAACGGTAAAAGCTACGTCTGGGGTCTTTCCCGATCGCTGAAAATCCACATATGATAACCATGCTCACCCGTGAGCGTTCGTTCAACCCGCAGCAAAGATTGTCGCGCGAAAATGGCTGATAACGATCAAACAAACGGTAATGATGACGGAAAGACCGGTGTTACCGTCAAAACCCGTCCGAAAATAAAAAAGCCTTCCATGTATAAGGTTTTGATGTTGAATGATGATTATACACCGATGGAATTTGTGGTTCACACGCTGGAACGGTTTTTCGCGATGGGCCCGGAACAAGCAACTCAGATCATGTTGCATGTGCACCAAAAGGGTGTCGGTATTTGCGGCGTTTTCACCTACGAAGTTGCAGAAACTAAGGTCACGCAAGTAATGGATTTTGCTCGTCAAAATCAACATCCATTGCAGTGCACATTAGAAAAGGCATAGTCGAATGTTATCGAAAACCCTCGAAGTCACCTTGCACCGCGCCCTTGATCAGGCCAACGAGCTGCGTCACGAGTATGCGACGCTTGAACATTTACTGTTCGCGTTGACCGAAGACCAAGACGCCATTGCGGTGCTGCGTGCCTGTGGTGTTGACGTTGAGCGGCTGCGCGGTGACCTGCGAAACTACATCAGCCTGGAGCTCGCCAATTTGGTTGGCGACGAACATAATGAGGCGAAACCAACCGCCGGCTTCCAACGGGTTATCCAACGCGCCGTGATCCACGTACAATCTTCCGGCCGGGCCGAAGTCACCGGCGCAAATGTGCTGGTTGCGCTTTTCTCCGAGCGCGAAAGCCACGCGGTTTTTTACCTGCAAGAGCAGGACATGTCGCGTTTTGATGCAGTCAATTACATCTCCCACGGCATCGCCAAAGTCCACGGCGGCGGCGAAGGAGAACGTGCCGGCGACGGCGATAGCGACGAAGAACAGGGCGAAGATGCAGCCAAGAAAAACGGCTCTGACGCGCTTGATGCGTATTGCGTAGATCTCAACAGCAAAGCCGGTGAGGGAAAAATTGACCCGCTGATCGGGCGCGAATTTGAGGTCGACAGGACCATTCAAATTCTCTGCCGGCGGACCAAAAACAACCCGCTTTACGTCGGTGACCCTGGGGTTGGTAAAACAGCCATTGCCGAAGGCCTGGCCAAGCGGATCGTCGATGGTGATGTGCCTGAGGTTCTCGCGGAGGCCAAAATTCATGCACTGGATATGGGCGCCTTGTTGGCAGGGACGCGCTATCGCGGCGACTTTGAAGAACGCTTAAAAGCGGTTGTGAAAGAAATTGAGCGCGACCCAAATATCATCCTGTTCATTGATGAAATCCACACGGTGATTGGCGCCGGTGCCACCTCCGGCGGCGCGATGGACGCCTCAAATCTACTAAAACCTGCCCTGCAGGGCGGCACCCTGCGGTGTATGGGGTCGACAACCTATAAAGAATATCGCAGCCATTTTGAAAAAGATCGCGCTTTGGTGCGACGGTTTCAGAAAATTGATGTCAATGAGCCGTCGATCGACGACTCCATCAAGATTCTCAAAGGCCTGAAGCCATATTATGAGGAGCACCATAAGGTTCGCTACACCAATGAAGCCCTCAAGACAGCCGTCGAGCTTTCCGCCCGTTATATCGGTGACCGGAAGTTGCCTGATAAAGCAATTGATGTGATCGATGAGGTTGGTGCCGCGCAAATGCTGGTACCTGAGGCCAAGCGCCGGAAGACCATTGGCGTGAAAGATGTTGAAGCTGTGGTTGCCAAAATCGCCCGCATTCCAGCGAAAAGTGTCTCGACCGATGACAAAACGGTACTGGCCAATCTCGAGCGCGACCTGCGAACTGTCGTATTCGGTCAAAACACCGCCATCGAAGCACTTTCAAGTGCGATTAAGTTATCTCGTGCGGGCTTGCGCGAGCCTGAAAAACCGATTGGCAATTATCTGTTTTCGGGACCAACGGGCGTCGGCAAGACCGAAGTTGCGCGGCAATTGGCCAAGATCTTGGGCATTGAATTGGTCCGCTTCGATATGTCAGAATATATGGAGCGGCATAGCATTTCCCGCCTGATCGGTGCACCGCCTGGTTATGTCGGCTTTGATCAAGGCGGATTGCTCACCGATGGTGTCGACCAACATCCGCATTGCGTATTATTGCTGGATGAAATCGAGAAAGCGCACCCGGACCTGTTCAACGTGCTGTTGCAGATCATGGATCATGGCAAACTCACCGATCACAACGGTAAATCGGTTGATTTCCGGAACGTCATCGTCATCATGACCACCAATGCGGGGGCCTCGGACTTGGCCAAAGAAGCGGTCGGTTTTGCGAATAATAAACGCGAAGGCGACGATACCGAGGCGATCAATCGGATGTTCACCCCGGAATTCCGCAATCGCTTAGACAGCATCATCCCGTTCAAAAACCTCGGTCCGGAAATTATTGCCCGTGTGGTTGATAAATTCATCATGCAGCTGGAAGCGCAATTGGCTGACCGTGACGTCACCTTTGAGTTGACCGCAGCTGCCCGCACCTGGCTGGGTAATAAAGGCTATGACAAGCTTTATGGTGCCCGGCCGCTGGCTCGGGTCATCCAAGAGCACATCAAGAAGCCGTTGGCCGAAGAATTATTGTTCGGCAAATTAACCAAAGGCGGTCTGGTCAAAGTACGGGTTGAGGACAAAAAGCTGGCTTTTCAGATGGTTGAACCGCCCAGCCGAAACACCAAACCACCGTCAAAAAACACTGAAATGGTGAAATAAAGGGCGCTGCCGGTTCCGTAAGTGGTCACGGACCGCTTGCACCGGCGCGTCAATCTCCCCATTATGCGTCCCCTCGGCCGATATCCGACCGAGGGCGGTACGACTGCTTGGATGGAACCCATGAGCACACACTTAAATACGTTCAGTAGTGGGCCCGACGAGAATGGCCATTTTGGCAATTTCGGCGGCCGCTTCGTCGCCGAAACCTTGATGCCGCTGATTCTTGACGTGGAAAAAGCCTATCTTGAGGCCAGAGACGATCCAGCCTTCGAAGATGAGTTCGAGTATTACAAACAGCATTATATCGGCCGGCCAAGCCCGCTGTTCCTGGCGGCTCGTCTCACCGCCCATTTTGGCGGTGCAAAGCTGTATTTCAAACGCGATGAGCTGAACCACACCGGCGCGCACAAAATCAATAATGTGATGGGCCAAGCATTGCTTGCCCGGCGCATGGGTAAAACAAAAATTATCGCAGAAACAGGGGCCGGCCAGCATGGCGTCGCAACGGCTACAGCCTGCGCCCTTTTTGGCATGGAATGTGAAGTTTACATGGGCGCGGAGGATGTGCGCCGGCAAAAGCCCAATGTTGATCGAATGCGTCTGTTGGGCGCAACCGTTGTCCCGGTCACCTCCGGTTCCGGCACCCTCAAGGATGCAATGAACGAAGCCTTGCGCACCTGGGTGGCCAAAGCCGAGACACATTTTTACATCATCGGCACCGTTGCCGGGCCGCATCCCTACCCTGCCATGGTGCGTGACTTTCAATCCGTTATTGGTGAGGAGCTGCGTTGGCAGCTAGAAGCTTTTGAAGGGGCCGGCCGGCTCCCCGACACGCTGATCGCATGCATCGGCGGCGGCTCGAATGCAATGGGTTTGTTCCATCCCTTCTTAGATGATGAGGAGGTTGAGATCATTGGCGTCGAAGCCGCCGGGCATGGCGTTGACACCGATCAACACGCCGCCTCACTGGCCGGTGGGCGGCCAGGCATTTTGCATGGTAACCGCACCTATTTGCTGCAAAACGATGATGGCCAGATCACCGAAGCCCATTCGATTTCTGCTGGCTTAGATTATCCGGGCATCGGGCCGGAACATGCATGGCTGCGCGATTCCGGCCGTGTCCGCTACGAAAGCGCAACCGATACCGAAGCGCTAGAAGCGTTCGCTTTATGCTCACGCTTAGAAGGGATTATTCCGGCGTTGGAGCCAAGCCATGCGCTTGCGTACACCGGCAAAATCATCGCTGATCTGCCGGCGGATCATATTGTTGTGATGAATCTGTGCGGACGCGGTGACAAAGATTTGGAAGCGGTGTTGCCCTTGCTGGACGAGATGGGACTGCTGGAGGTATGAGTTACACATCGGCACGGCTTCAAAAACTATTCGACAACCTGCAGCAATCAGAACGCGGCGGCCTGGGCATTTTTGTCACCGCCGGCGACCCGGATCGGCAAACCAGCTTAGCTATCCTCAAAGGCTTGCCTGCCGCCGGCGCCGATATGATTGAACTGGGGATGCCGTTTTCTGACCCTATGGCCGATGGCCCATCGATCCAAGCGGCCAGCCTCCGGGCGTTGAATAATGGTGCAAGTTTGGCCTCCACCCTAGAAATCTTGACAGCGTTCCGGGCCGACGATCAGGTCACCCCAGTGGTGTTAATGGGCTATTACAATCCCATTTATAGCTATGGAGTTGATGCTTTTTTAAGCGCCGCTATTGACGCGGGCGCCGACGGCTTAATCATCGTTGATCTGCCGCCTGAAGAAGACAATGAGCTATGTATCCCGGCACTGGACCGTGGTCTGCCATTTGTTCGCTTGGCAACACCAACCACCAATGATCAGCGCTTGCCAGCGGTTCTAAAAAACACCTCCGGATTTGTCTATTACGTCTCAATCACAGGTATCACCGGAACGGCGGCCGTGCCGCGCGACCTCGCAGCAGCAGCCGTTAAACGTCTGAAAAAACATACTGATTTGCCTGTTGCTGTTGGCTTCGGTATTAAAACTGCCGAAGATGTTGCTGCCATTACATCGGTTGCGGATGCAGCGATTGTTGGCTCGGCTGTGGTTGAACAGATTCGCGATAGTCTTGATCCGTCAGGTCAGGCAACAAACGCCACAGTTGAAAATGTGTTATCCTTTGTGGCAACGCTGGCCACCGGCACGCAACGCAGCGCACCCGCCGGCTAAATTGTTGGTTTCGCATGAGGGCTTGGTATGAACTGGCTGACCAATTCGGTCTTACCGAAAATCAAAGCCTTGGTGCAGGCCCGCGAGGTACCTGACAATCTTTGGCATAAATGTGTCAACTGCGGGCAGATGATTTTTCACCGTGAACTTGAAGATAATCTAAATGTTTGCCCGCATTGTCATCACCATGGCCGGATAAGTGCCGAACGACGCTTAGAACTGCTGTTTGACGATGGCCTTTATAAGACCCTTGAATTGGCGAAATCTGTCGCCGACCCCTTAAAATTCCGTGATCGTAAGCGCTATAGTGAGCGCTTAAAGGAAGCCCAGGGGAAAACCAAACGCAGCGATGCGATTATCGTCGCCGAAGGCCTGATCGGTGACCGTAAAACCATTGTCGCGGTTTTTGATTTCAGCTTCATGGGCGGCTCTATGGGGGTTGCTGTTGGTAATGCCCTGGTGTTGGCCAGCGAAGCTGCCGTCGCCGCCGGTGCGCCCTTGATCGCCTTCCCTGCCTCCGGCGGTGCCCGCATGCAGGAAGGCATTCTGTCGCTGATGCAAATGCCGCGAACCGTCCTTGCCGTGGAGGCCGTCAAAGAGGCGCGTCTGCCCTTTATCGTGGTTTTGACAGACCCGACAACCGGTGGCGTGACGGCATCTTTTGCGATGATCGGTGATCTGCATCTGGCCGAACCGGGGGCGATTATCGGTTTCGCCGGACAACGGGTGATTAAAGATATCATTCGTGAGGATTTACCGGAAGGTTTTCAGCGTTCCGAATACCTGCTTGAGCATGGCATGATTGATATGGTGGTCGAGCGTGCTGACCTGCGCGATACCCTGATCAGGGTGCTTGGCTTACTCACCGACCGCCATGATCCGCAGGCACAAACGGCGCTTCCCGGCCCGACCGAGCATGGCGGCACAGCCGCCAACCCTGGCTAAACAGCCATTTCAGGGGGCAATGCGTTGACCGATTCCGCAGCACGTCTGGCCGCCGCTGAAACCGATAAAATCCTTCAACGGCTGCTCTCGCTGCATCCCAAAAAAATCGACTTAAATTTAGATCGGATGTGGCGAATCCTTGGGCTTCTTGGCAATCCTGAGCAGCATTTACCACCTGTTATTCATATCGCCGGCACCAATGGCAAAGGGTCGACACTGGCTTTCATTCGGGCTTTGGCGGAAGCCAGCGGCTTGCGCAGCCATGCTTATATTTCACCGCATCTGGTGCGCTTTAATGAGCGCATTGAATTGGCAGGAAAAGCCATTGACGATGCAGCACTGGAGCAGCTCTTAGACCGCTGTGAGCGGCGTAATGACGGCGTTCCGATTACCTTTTTTGAGATCACCACGGCTGCTGCATTGGTGGCATTTTCAGAAACGCCGGGCGACCTATTGATCTTAGAAACAGGTTTAGGCGGACGTTTAGATTCAACCAATGTGGTCGCCAAACCTGCCGTTTCGGTGATTACGCCGATTTCCATTGATCACCAACACTTCCTTGGCCAAGAGTTGGCCGATATCGCCTTTGCTAAGGCCGGCATCTTGCGCCCCGATGTCCCGGCGGTGATTGCCCCGCAACCTGCCGCCGCCATGGCCGTCATCACCGCCGAAGCTGAGCGCCTTGGCACGCCACTTTATCTCTATGGCCGCGACTGGACCGCCCACCGTGATGATCATGGCCTTCACTTCACCTGGGGTGCGGCCGACCGGCAGCGGCAACACCATCTGCCGCAGCCAAGCCTTATCGGTGTCCATCAAGCCATCAACGCAGGCTGTGCCTTAGCTGCGGTGCATGCTTTTGAGGTAACCAGGCAAGCGACACAGCCAGGCTTTCATCTTGATCACACAGCATTGGCCGCAGGCGTGACCAAAGCACGCTGGCCGGCCCGCCTGCAAGCGTTGACCGGCGGGCCGCTGCTCTCTGAGCTGCCGGACGGAATCGATATTTGGCTTGACGGCGGTCACAACGCCGGCGGCGCAGCGGTGATTGGCGAGCAAATCAAAGCTTGGCAGCAAGCCCAGCCTGAACGGCCGGTGGCGGTCATTTACGGCACCCTCAACAGCCACGATCCAGCAGCTTTTTTTAGCGCCCTGGCGGCACCACTGGCGGCGATTAAAAGCGTCACAATCCCGGATCAGGAAAACGCCCTTGATGGCGCTGCCATCGGCGCCCAGCTTGCAGCCTCGGCGTTGCCGGTGGAAACCGCCGCCTCTGTCGGCGAAGCCGTGCGTGATCTGACGGCAAGGTTTCCAGATGGGGTGCGGATTTTAATTTGTGGCTCGCTTTATTTGGCCGGTCACATCCTCGCAAGCCATCGATAAAAAAACGCGCCGCAAAATGCGGCGCGCTCGTGATTTTTCAAGCAATCAATTCGGTCAGAGGACAGAGTCAATCCAATCTTTCAATTGGGTTTTCGGCAATGCACCAATCTTCGTTGCCGCCAGCTCGCCATCTTTGAACAACATCAATGTTGGAATACCACGTACCCCAAATTGCTGCGGCGTTTTTGGATTATCGTCGATGTTCAGTTTTGCGATGGTGAGTTCTGCCGCCATTTCACCTGCAATTTCCTCCAATGCCGGTGCAATGGTTTTGCACGGACCGCACCATTCGGCCCAAAAATCGACTAAAACGGGCTTTGATGACTGCAGCACGTCATCTGAGAAATTATCGTCGGTAACAGGTAAAGTGGACATCCACATCTCCTTAAATTTAATTCAGCGCACGCCCGCCTAGGCACTCACCCGGCGCACTGTGCCGCCAATAGTTCGGGTGAACTCTATGAAGGCCAACATGGGGCGTCAAGGGACCTCAATTAAGATGCTGTTTGGCATTGCATTTTTTCCAAAATGGCGTTGATTACCGAAGCCCCATATCAAGAATCTCGTCATTGACCCGCATCAGTCGCGGTCCGTCAGTCCATAAAAGATAGCATTCCACCGGGCGGTCTTGGTAGAGCTGGGCGACAAGGTCACGATAGCCACGCAACTGCGCGCGATAGGCTGCAGGCACGTCATCAACCGCTGCCGGTGCCGGCCGGTTGGTCTTATAATCTAAGATCACAACACGCGTATCGAAAACCGCTAACCGATCAATTTGACCGGCAACAGTGACAGCCGACGGCCCCTGCCCAATTTGCCCAACAATCGGCACTTCCGCGCGTGATTGCGGCCCAAAAAAAGCGCCGTGATCAGGATTATCCAGCACCGCCATAACCTCCCTCAAGAAATCTCCTTGCTGGCGATCAAGCAGGCCATGAACAGGTCGTGCCAAAATCTCTTTGGCAACCGGCCGCCGCTGCTCCACCGGCAGTTCCGGCAGCACTTGCAATAACTTATGGATTAACAAACCGCGTTTAAACCGATCCCCGTCGGCCGTCGCTAATGGTGAGCGGACCGGCGGCTCCTCGGCGCTTGGCCGCGACGGTGTAAGTGGCCGGCTCGGCCAGGGCTCGGGGGCAGGTGGCACGCTGAAATGCGGCGGCACTGCAGCGCTGTCAGGGGGCATGGCTCGCGGCTGGGCGGGGCCGGCCGGCAGGACGTTAATGGGCTGATCTGCCAGCCGCCAAAGCACCTGCCCGGGCACGGCCGCTGCGGTCGGCGCAGCAGCGGCGTCAGGCGTATCGTGCGCGGCGCCGTCAACAGCTTCGACAGCCTGTTGCAAACCATGCGCAATCGCATCATACCAGCTATCGCTTGAGCGCTGTTTACCATGCCAACCGCAGATATATAAGCGGTCCTCAGCGCGGGTCATGGCAACGTAAAGTAGGCGTCGATATTCTGCCATTTGCGCACGCCGTGCCGCCTTTCGGCAGGCAGATGAACGGGGGTCATCATGCTCACTGCGGGCTGGCCAAAGCAGTAAATCGGCTTCTCCCGGCGGTTTGTCCCAAAGTAAACGCGGCGTGGATTTTGGCACCTGCATGGTGTCGGGCAAAAACACCACTGGGGCCTGCAACCCCTTGGAGCCATGCACAGTCATGATGCGCACCCGATCGCCGGCGTCGGCATCGAGATCGCGTTTAACCTCAAATTCCGCACTTGCCAGCCACCGCAAAAAGCCTTGTAAGGATGGCACATGGCCTTGCTCATAGGCCAAAGCTTGACTGAGAAATTCATCAATTGGATCCAGTGCATCGGCACCGAGGCGGGCCAAGATATTGCGCCTGCCTGTGGCGGCTAAAATGCCGGCGAACAGCTCATGCGGCGGGCATTGATCGGCCTGTGACAACCATTCTAACAGTCGCCTATCGGCCGCCGCCCAGCTATCCCGCTCGCTGCTGCGGCGGCGCAGTTCACGCCACAGCCCAGGTTCTTGGCGTTGCCAAGCAAGATCAAATAAATCGCCCTCACTCATGCCAATTAACGGGCTTTTGAGCACCGTTGCCAGGGTAAGATCATCCTCCGGCAGCAGCAAAAACTCGCCCAGCGCGATCAAATCCATGACCGCAAGCTGATCGGTTAAAATCATCCGATCAACCCCGGCAACGGCAATTCCCTGCCGCTTGAAGGCCCGCGATAACGCTTCAACCAAAGGATCACGGCGGCGCACTAAAATCATGATATCGCCGGCAGATATCGGCCGCCCGGTTGCCGGTAAATGTTCCCCTTGGTCAATCCAAAGCCGCACGTGCGCCGCGATCTGGGTAGCCAGTTGGATACGCGGATCAGCTTCTGTTATTTGCCGCTCAGGAGGGGCCCAAGCGGCCGTATCGGCACTGCCATTGGCCATCACCGGCGACCAAATTTCAACCACCCCGGATGCTTCAGGGCGCGCCGACACATGCTGGATGGTCGCTTGCTCAAAGGCGCTTTCGCCGCCGCCTTGTCCAAGCGCCGGATCAACAACACCTGCAGCCATGTCAGGGTTGCTGAAAACAGCATCCACGGCCGCTAAGATTGCCGGCGCCGAGCGAAATGAGATGTTCATCGGGACATCGTCCCAGGCGCCGCCGGCATCCTGCACGGCTGCTGCAAAATATTGCCGCATCGCATGAAATCCGGCCGGGTCGGCACCCTGAAAACTAAAGATCGACTGTTTGACGTCACCAACCGCAAAAACAGTTCGCGGCGGCGCATCCGAGGTCCACGGGCGATCAAAAAAAGCTTCCGCCAGTTTGGTGATGATGTCCCATTGAGCCGGATTTGTATCCT
This sequence comes from SAR116 cluster bacterium AG-355-O21, assembly GCA_003280605.1. Lineage (GTDB taxonomy): Bacteria > Pseudomonadota > Alphaproteobacteria > Thalassobaculales > Thalassobaculaceae > TMED26. The sequence continues at coordinate 121,346 of QCEM01000001.1, forward strand.
GCGCCTCATCCACCAAAATATGGTCGATGCCGCCATCTAATTTATACAACACCCAAGATGGCCCGCCCGGGCGATTTAATAACTGCCGGGTGCGCAGAATTAAATCGTCATAATCCAACCGATCGCGCGACCGTTTGGCGCGCGCGTAATGCCTTAAAACCGCGTGACCAAGGTCAATCAACGCGGCGCTGGAACGCGCAACCAGCTGTGCGTTGAAGCGGGCATTGACAGCCAGGAGCTGACGGCATTCAGTTTCTACGATTTGCAACAATTGTGGTTGGCGTTCAGCTGTTGCTTTGGTGACAAGGGTGCTCCGTGGTTCACCTTTGGCGGTCAGAAAAAGGTTCTGATAGGCGGCATAACGGGCCCGCCGGCTTGCCTCATCTGCTGCCAGCCAGTCTTTTAAAATTCCGCCGCGACCCTGCTCGCCTTTACTGCCGTCAAGCCAGCCGGCCGATAACGCCGCCAAATCGCCGCTGCGGGCCGCAATCCCGGCAACAAAACCACTGATCACATCGCTTGGGGTTATACTTGGGTCGGCGCCAAGGCGGCGATAGATCGCCGCTGCCGCAGCTGCCGGCCCGCCATAGCCGGTAATCATCGCTTCAAATTTATCGCGCGCACCGATCAGATCACGAATGAGATCGCTGAAGGTGCCCTCGGAGGCGCCGTCATTAATGACCGCCAGGGCCGCCGCCAAGGCCGGCTCACGACCGGTTCGTGCCTGCGTTAACACAAGATCACTGGCCGCTAACGTCAGCTCGGCCGAACTCAGCGGATCAAGCACCTCAAATTGCGGTGAAACCCCCGCCTCTAGGGGAAAGCGCCGCAAAATAGATTGGCAAAACCCATGCACAGTTTGAATTTTCATGCCGCCCGGTACATCTAAAATGCCGGCAAATAAGCGCCGTGCCAGCAGCAATTCATCCTGATGCGCTTGCCGGCCCAAAAGTTCTGATACCGCGCGCCCAAGGGTGTCATCGTCGATCACGGCCCATTCAGCCAACCGGCTTGTAATCCGGCCCGACATTTCAGCAGCGGCGGCCTTTGTAAAGGTCAGGCATAATAAATGCCCAGGATCGGTGCCTGCCAGTAACAACGACAGCACCCGGTCGGTCAGAACTTTGGTTTTGCCGGAGCCGGCCGATGCGGCCACCCAAGCCGACCGATCGGCGGCGGCGGCGCGGCGCTGCGCCCGATCCGCAACGGCGATGGGCAAGCTGTTGTCGGTGCTATCGGTGCTATCGGTAATCGCGCCCGGGCTCATCGCTCACTGCCCCACTCTTTGACCCGGGCAAGATGGCGATAATCTCCAAAGCGTGGCTCAGCCGCCGGGTTTGGGAGCGCCATAAACGGCGTTTCCGGATGCTCAAATGCGGTCAACAATGCTTGCAGCCCCTCCGTGGCATCGGAAATTAACGCCGTCACATCCTTTAAAGGGCGCACTTCCCCTGCCGGGCTCAGGCCCAATAAACGCCAATATTCTAAACCGACAATCTCATCTGCCGGCACCTCGGCGACGCCGCCGGCCATCAAAATCAGCGCCTCTAAAGGAAGTTGCGGTGACCAGCCTCGGGCAACATCGGCGCTGCTTGGCACATGGCCTGTTTTGTAATCAATGATCGCCAAACCGCCATCCAGACGGCGCTCGATACGGTCAATCTTGGTTCGCAATTCAATACGCCGGCCGCCGGTTTCAATGTGCATACTGCCGCCGACCTCGCTCCAGATCCGCTCGAGCGCCTGTCGGCGGTTCTTTTCGACCCCAATAAACCAAGCCGCAATCCGCATGAACCGCGGCCACCAGAACGCCCAAACACCTGGGTTATCCGGCAAGTTCGCAAAAGCTAAGCGACCCATTTCAAGCAATTGCTGATAACCATCAAGGGGAATTTCATGTGGATATTTACTGACAAATTGATCCAGCACATGATGAATGATCGTGCCGCGATCAGCAGCGCCCGGGTCGGCGTCCAAGGGCTCAAGCCGCTTTAGGTTTAAAATGCGGCGTGCATAAATTGCGTAGGGATCACGCAGTAAAGTTTCAATTTCAGTGACCGAGTAACGGCTTGGTCGGGCGGCCAGCGGCGGCGTTGGCGCCGGCGGCGCAACCCGCTGCTCAGTCTGCGGATGATCTAGGCCTTGCGCCCAGGCAATCCAAACCGCACTTGCCTGCTGCGGTGAGGGCAGTTGTAACGCGGTGATGACGGCATCCAAACGCAGCAACCATCGCGACGGCTCACTTGGCGCACCCTCGACCCGTTGGGCTCGGGTTAAGACCACTTCGGGCGCTGCTGCCGCATTAATGAAATCATGCGCCGATAGGCCAATGCGCCGTTCCGGCGGCGGCAACCCAAAGGCCCGACGCATTGGCCTGCTCATCCATGGATCACCGCCAATGTCCGGCGGCATGCTGCCCTCATTCAAGCCGCCGATGACCATTAAATCATAGCTCTGCAAACGGGCTTCAAGCGGTCCGAGAATGGCCAATCGCGGATGCCGATCAAAACGGGGCCGGACCGCCCGCATGGCCATCAGTTGCGAAAAAATCTCCACATATTGCGTTGCCGGTAGGGCTGAAAGCATTGCTGATACATCGAGCATTTCGGCGATTAAGCGTGCGCTTGCTTCCCCTGCATCGGCCCGCCAAAGGCGTGCCGCCCCGGTGTCTTGATCACTGGCCGCCAAGGCCTCCGCCAAAGCCACATGCGCGTTCACCGCATCACTTAAGCGCGCCGACGGGTCGGCTAAAACAGCTTGAAAAGCCAATACAGGGGCCGCCAATACAGCGTTTATGGCGGCCACCGGGCCATCCTCATCTGCAACCCGCGACAGCCCGGCGATGCCGGTCGCCGGCCGCGGGCCACGTAAAATTTGCCGCTCCATTTGGCGCACCAGCTGGCGAAAACGAGCTGGCGTGTGACCACCGGCCGCAAGCGGATGCTTCAATGCCGCCAGCAGATCAACCGGTGCCAGATCGGTTGTGACCATCTCGGCAACCAAACGCAAAAACGACCCCGGCACGCTGGCCGCCAGCGGCTCGCCGGCAGAATCGTCAATGTCGATATCCCAGCGCCGTAATTCCGATTTGACTCGCCGCGCCAGCTTCCGATCCGCGGTAATCAGCGCTGCCCGCCGCCCGGGCGTTTCCAGCGCTTCACGCAAATGCAGGGCGACAACTAAGGCCTCATTGCGTTCATCCGGACAATCAATGCGCATCAAATGATCCATCACTGGACCGGCGATTTGAGGTTTGGTTTCCGCCAGCCGCCGCCAACCTTCCGTCACCACAGCGGGCCGCAACGCCTCGGTCAGCAACTCAATCCGGGCACGGCGGGACGCCAGCGGCGGCGTCACCAAGCCTAAGTGCGGCCACGGCTGCACCGCCTCCCGGCTCAGTTTCAATTGTTCTAAGAGCCGCGACATGCCATGGAAGGGATGGCTTGGGTCAGCGCTGATTGCGGTCCACACCTGATCATCCATTGTCACGTCCAGGCCCGGTAAAACAACCGCACCGGCAGGCAGCGCCAAGACCGCCGCCATGAGCCGAACTGTTGCCGGAACCGACCCTGTGGAACCGGCAATAATCACCGGCTCGCGCGGCGGCTGTTGGCGCCACGCTTCGGCCTGCTGCGTCATCATCGCGTTGCGCCAAGCGGCAGCATCAATGGCCCCGGTTTCAGCCAAAATCTCTGGCCAATGATGGGTGACGATTTGCAAAAATTGTAAGGTGATTTGCCAATGGTCGGCCAATTCATCGGGAACTAAATCAACAAAACCGTCGAAGCTGAGGCCTTCGGTATGAATCTGGTCAAGCAGGTCAGCCAGCGCTTCGGCCAGGCGAAGCGCTTGATCAAACGCCATTGGACCGTCAGTTTCAGCGTGTCCGGGGCGGCCCATTTTGACGATGAGTTGCGCCAATCGAAACTGCCGCTGAAGCGGCCCAATCGGCGGCGGCAATGCGGCCTGCCCGGTCAACGTCAGCAGACTGGGATCATCGTCATCACCGTCACCAAGCGCCCTGATCGTCGGCAACAGCATTGGCTGGCCGTCACCAAGGCGCAAGAAGGCCTCACGCAGGGCCCGTGCCGCCCGCCGTGTCGGCACCAAAACAGTTGCCCGTGACAGGGCCAGAGGGTCGGCTTCAGCTTCGGCCCATAAGCCCGCAGCCAAAGCATCCACAAATGCATAGCCTGAGGGAATTGTGAACAACCGATGGGGGGCGAGGGCCTGCATAGGAATGATTCACCAAGGGCGAATTAAAAATATGGCGTTGCCGGTTCATGGCCGCGTGCAAACATGCCATTGGCATGCGCCAAATCCTCCGGCCGACTAACATGATACCATAAACCGTCATGGGCGATACCAAACAGCCGACCGGCTGCCTCGGCGCGGTCATACAGCACATTCAACGAAAACGCCCCGGCTGGACAATCGGCAAACAGTCGCGGGTGCAGAATCGACACGCCGATGTAGCAAAACCCGGCCACTTGGCGCTCGGCCCGACGGGTCAAACGGCCATCAGGCGACATCATGTAATCGCCGCGCTGGACCGAGCCAAAAACCCGCGCCAAAGGTTGCATCAATAACAGCACATCCATGGTGGCATCATCCCAGGCAGCGGCAACACGCTGCAGGGTATTTTTAATCCCATCAACCCACAGACTATCGCCATTGATCACAAAAAACCCGTCCGCACCCAGCAGGGGCAACGCGCCCTTAACCCCGCCGCCGGTTTCCAATGGGGTTTTTTCGTGAATGATTTCCACGACCGGTTGTTGACGTGGGGCCAGGTGCGCGGCGATTTGATCCCCTAAGTAGCAGGCATTTACGATCACTTTTTCAACCCCCACCTCCTGTAACCGATCCAGGCTGCGATCAAGCATTGCCTGACCACCGACCTTGAGCAGCGGTTTCGGGCAATCAGCGGTCAACGGCATCATCCGCCGGCCTTCGCCTGCGGCAAGCAGCATCGCTGTTCGCGGACCGTCGGTTGAAAGGCGAAAGGTCATGTTAATATCTCCGGCTGAATACGGTTTGCCACAGGCAGGTATGCTGTTAGCCAATCATTCACTGGTGCGAGCTGTGGGGTTTGAAGGTTGCTGTCCAAATATCGCCAGATCCGCGGGATATGCGCCAGCAACTGATGGTTCCCCAGCGACCGCGATTGACGGGTAAAAATACCAAGAACTTTCAGCGCCCGCTGGGCACCTAAAATTTTGAACGAGCGATCAAATTGATCGCCTGCAATATCGGGGAAACGATGTCCGTAGTCGGCAATCAATTGTGCGGCCATGGTTTGGTCAACATCGCGGCGAGAATCTTGTAGCAGCGAGACAATGTCATAGGTCACCGGCCCAATCACGGCATCCTGAAAATCCAGCAAGCCGCAGGCGGCAACTCCCGGACGATCCGCCAAGACCATCAAATTATCCACATGATAATCGCGCAGCACCAGGTGTTGCGGCACCTGATGACAGGCAATGAAAGGCTGTGTCCAGGCGTCAAGAAAAGCGGTGACCGCATGGTCAGGCAATGGTTCCGGCAAAACTGCCGGCACATACCATTCAATAAAAACCAGCAGCTCACGGCGCATCAGGGCATCATCATAGAGCGGCAATCCGGCCAAAAGCTCTGTTGTTGGCCGGCCATGCAAATCACCTAAAAGATCCATTGCCAAGGTGTATAAATTGGTCTCATCGGCACCTGCTGCCAGCGCCTTTGTATAGGTGGCATCGCCCAGGTCTTCTAACAGCAGAAAGCCATTTTCAACGTCAGTCGCGAAAATCTCCGGCGCGCTATAGCCACCTGCACGTAATTTTGCCGCCATTGTTAAAAATGGCCTGACATCTTCTAAACCCGGTGGTGCGTCCATCAGCACAGCCTTGCCGCCGGGGCGGCTGATCCGCTCATAGCGGCGAAAAGAACAGTCTTCCGCCAGTGCCGTACGCCCTGCAGGTGGCCAGCCGGCTTTGCGCAGAAAGCGGTCAATCAAGGTGTTACGCAGGTCTGCTGCCTCGGTCATTGGCGGTCCTCACCGATGCTGATCCCGGCCAACCGAGCGGCCCACTCGGAATTGCCTGTAATCGTGATTTGACGCTGATCACCGGCAATGATGTCAAAACCCAGATGCAGGCAACTTGGCGGCAAGTATGCGCTTACCCGCTGTGGCCACTCGATCAGGCAAAGATGATCGGACATAAATTCCTCAAGGCCTATTTCCTCGACCTCAAAGGCGTCATTGATGCGGAAAAAGTCAAAATGAGCGATTTCGATCGCTGTTTGATCGGCCCCCGTGGCCTGTGATTGATGCCCCGAATAGGTTTGCACCAGGGTGAAGGTCGGGCTTGGCACATCGGCATTCTGGAGATCAAATGACCGGATCATCGCCCGTGCAAATGTTGACTTGCCGGCCCCAAGATCGCCGCTTAAGGCCAATACATCACCGGCCCTTAGACGGTCGGCCAAAGCCTCTGCCAGGTCGGTCGTAACAGCCACATGAGGGGCAACGCCAGTGATAGTTAAAGCCATGTCAGGAGGACCCGCCAAGCGAACAACAGCCTTCGATCTACCGCAGTCAGGCCCCCAGCAGCAAGCCCGGATGCGATGGGTGACCTGATGCTGGGCGTCAATTTCGCCATAAGGTGCGATTGGCCAGTCCCATTCGGCCCCAATTTGCGGTATCGGCACATCGAATAACGCCGAAAACCGAGTCACTTCAAAACCGGCGCGGTCTTCGATAACCCGCTCAATATCCGTGACCAAAAGCACCCGGCAATCGAATCGCTGCAGGTAATCCAAATGCCGCTGCACCAACGCCCGGCCCATCGCCTCATCACGCGTTTCATCAGCGCCAAACCGGCGGCTGAGATAGGCGTTTGGAATGATCGCTAATTGCGACAGGATGTTGATCGATAGAACCAAATCAATATCGTTTTGGTCCAAAAAGCGATCCGGCATGGCGGCTTTGGCCCGGCCCGCTTCAATCTCGGCAAGCGATTGCGTCAGATCATGGCAGAGCAGCGTGACATTGTCGAAGGCCGCCGCCCGGCGGCGTGTTGAGCGCAAAAACAACACATCAACCAAGACCACTTCCTGGAAGTTGGCGGCTAATTCGGTCAACGGCAAGTCAAGCACCAATGCGGCACCAAAAACCAACACCCGCCGCCGCTGCTGACACTTAGCAATCGCCTCGGAAATTGCCTGCATGGTGCGCTGCTGATGATCCGACCAAGCCATCGCCTGGCGGCGGTGACGGGCCTCAATGGCAATGCACTCGGCCAAGAACCCCATCTTGCGCGCGCGCCGATCAACACGGGTTGTGATGTATGTGAGCCATTCGCGAATCATTCCCTAGCTTAACGCAGCAATAAGCGGTCACACCATTGACAACAAACAACCGCGACGACATTATTTGCAGGCGTGATGCTGGGGCGCCCATCTAGGGCTGAGAGCGCACCCATCGGACCTGATCCGGATTATGCCGGCGGAGGGAGTTATCACGTCATGCCAGGTCATCTGATGCGATGGCAGTGCACGTTCTTCACCATTCCGACAATGAACCAGCCCGAGCATTGGAAAGGTCGCTCGTGATGAAATTCTCGTATGGGTTATCAATGACAGCGTTGGCAATGATGGTTTTTAACACCTCGCCGGCAGCATCTCAAAACTATGAAATCCCGGTTTTAGTTCCGATCACAGGGTTTTTATCCCTTGAGGGAACGGCACAACGGAACGGCGCCGTTATGGCGCTATCTGAAGCCGCAGACGGCATCAAGGTCAGCGCCCAAGTCGCCGATACCTCAACCTCCCCGGAGGTGGCCGTGAATGCGCTTTCTCGGGCGTTATCAGACGAAAAACCACTGGCCGTTGCAGCCTCGATGTTTGGCACCCAAATGCTGGCCATGATGCCGATTGCGGCACGCGCCGGGGTGCCGCTGCTGACCGTGTCTGGGACCGCCAAGCTAACCGAATTGGGGAACCCGTTCGTATTTCGGTTTTTCCCTGGCGATCGCGTCGTCAAAAAAGCACAAGCTGATTATGCGGTAACGGTATTGAATGCAAAGCGACCGGCACTGATCTATCAAACCACCGCTTACGGTCAAAGTGGCCGTGCGGTTTTAAAAGACATCCTCGCGGCGATGGGCGCGCCCTTGGTGTTCGAGGAAGCGTTATCACCGAAGGTAAAGGACATGGTGCCTGCCTTGTCGCGTTTAAAAGCGGCAGGAGCCGATGTAATTTTATTACATCTGCATTCAGGCCCAAGCGCACTGGTGGTCCGACAGGCCAAAGCAATGGGCCTACAGCAACCAATTCTCGGTGGCTCGGCCCTCCATCAACCAACCACCGCAGCCCTGCTGCAACCGGCAGAGCTTGCCAATGTTTGCGCCGAAAGCGCCGCCTCGCCGATCTCTGAAACAAGCGCCGCTTTCAAACGTTTCACAAAAACCTACCAAGAAACATTCGGAAGCGCCCCCGATGCCTTTGCCCTGGGGCAATATGACGGCATGTCGATGATGCTTACAGGCCTTGCCGCCGGGGCCGATACAGCCACTAAAATGCGCGCTTGGTTGGCCAATAATCGTTATCAAGGATTAGCGATGAGCTATGTTTCTGACGGCAAAGGCAATATGGCGCATGATGCGGTCATTATTTGCTATGACGGTCAAAGCTTGGTGCCAGCGATTAGCCGCCGCTATCAAAATGTGGACGGCAAAGGCTAGGCATCATCGGCGCATCGACGATGCGATGATTGGGACGGCATGATGAGGGCGGCATGATGAAGGCCGCATGATGAGAGCGGCATGATTGGAACGGCATGATTGGGAGCGAAACATTAATCGCCGCCGGTGGGCTTGGCGCCGCTTATGCGCTGGCGGCTTTAGGGTTTGTGCTCATTATTAATGCCGTTGGTGCGGTTAATTTCGCGCAAGGCGACTTTGTCATGGCCGGCGGCTATGTCGCGGTCGTCGCGGCCAGCTGGCTGTCGCAAAATACTGACGTCGCAGTTATCGCTCCAGGGCTGGTTATCCTGCCACTGGTGCTGTTGGCGATGGCTGTCATCGGTTTAGGATTTTCCGCTTTGGCCTATCTGCCGCTGCGCCGACGGCCACCGATGGCGGTCTTTATCAGTACCATTGCCATCGGCATCATGCTGCGGCAAAGCGCAAACGCGTTTTTCGGTGCGGCACCGCAGGCCGGCCCGGTCATGGTGGCACCCGGCTTGGCCGGCAATAACGGCCATCAACTGGCCATGATCGCAGCTGCGTTGGTTGTCATAGCCGCCCTTCACGGGTTGTTAAATGGCACCCAATTTGGCCGCCATCTGCGGGCCAGCGCACAAGACCCGCAAATGGCTGCCGCCGTCGGCATCCCGGTCACCCGCATGATCCTGGCAACCTTCGCCTTGGCCATCGCCCTTGCCGGCTTGGCCGGGTTGTTGTTGTCGCATCAGTATTTGGTGCAACCCGATGACGGCACGACATATATGCTGAAAGCCTATATCGCCGTAACCCTGGGCGGTTGGGGACGGATCAATGGGGCGGTTGCCGGAGCTTTGGCGATTGCTGTTTTTGAGACTGTCGTTGCGACGTTGGTATCGCAGGTGTTGGCCGAGATGTTACTTTATGTTTTGGTGCTCGCGGTCTTATGGGTGCGCCCGCAAGGATTGTTCGGCAAAATTGAAGGCCGCCGCGCGTGACTCGGCAAACCTTGATCGGCGGCGGCGTGGTAAGCGCTCTGGCGGTGCTTTTCATGGCCAATGCCGGCGGCTATGAAATGCGCCTGATGAGCCTTGCCGGGATCTATACGATCGCTGTTCTTGGCTATCAAATGGCCCTTGGGCATGCCGGTGTTCTATCCCTTGCGCAAGGTGCCTTTTTTGGCGTCGGCGCTTATGTCACCGGCATTTTAACGACCCAGCATAACCTTGATGGGGCCGCCGCAATGTTGGCGGCAATGCTGGTCGCTGCGGTGCTGGCAGCTTTGGTTGCGATCCCTGTGCTGCGCCTGAAAACCCATTACTTTGCCCTGGCAACCCTGGCCATTGCCGAGGTGGTGCATCTTTTGGCGGTCAACTGGACCACTGTGACCGGCGGCGCGAATGGAATTTATGGGGTGCCGCCACTGGTTTTGTTCAGCATCGAGATTGCTTCCGGATGGCCCCTATTGGTCACCGTTTGGAGCGCCGTTGCACTCGCCGCCGGGCTGGTATTCTGGCGCACAAGTGGTCGCCGCGGGCTGCGCCTGGACCTGGCCCGTGAAACGCCACTGGCTGCCGATGTTGTCGGCATTAATCGTCGCCGGCAACGTTTTGAGCTGTTTGTTTTGAGCGCTATTTTAGCGGCGGTCGCTGGCAGCTTTCAGGCCCATGCCATCGGCGTTGTATCGCCGGCCGTGACCGATTTTGCTCTCATGGTAACGATTTTGGTGGCCACGTTGGTTGGCGGCCAGCAGCGCATCCTCGGCGCCGTTATCGGCGGGATCTTAGTGATCCATTTGCCGGAATGGTTTCGTGCTTTTGATGTCTTTTATCTCATCGCCTATGGGGCCGCCTTGCTGCTGGTGATTATCGTCGCCCCTAAGGGCATTGCCGGTTTTTGGCCGCGCCGCCATCTGCAAGAAACGCACGCGGCACAGCCGCCGCCGGCACTTTGCTGCCGTCAAGCAAGCCTTCACTGCGCAAATCTCAGAAAACATTTTGGCGGTGTTAAAGCTGTCGACGGGATTACCGCCCGCTTCACAACCGGGCAAATTACCGGCGTTATCGGCCCCAACGGTTCGGGCAAATCGACGCTGTTAAACCTGCTCACCGGCCTGATAAGGGCTGACGGCGGCACAATCACGCTGGACCATAAAGAGGTGACAAGCCTTTCGGCAGATACACGTGCGCGAGCCGGGTTGGCGCGTGCTTTTCAGCATCCGGATTTGGTTCGCGAGCATCGTGTTTGGGAAGCTGTTATGGCCGCCATTCCGCTATCAAAAGACAGTGTCCAGGCCGCGAAAGATGCTGCTGCCGCTTGCGCGCATGTTGATTTGCAAGGACAAGCGGCAACATTGGTTGAGCATTTGTCGCCTGAAGGCCTACGACGCCTTGAAATCGCTCGGGCATTGGCCACGGTGCCTGATATTCTGCTTCTTGACGAACCTGCCGCCGGCCTAACTGCCGCCGAACAAGACCGCCTTGCCGTCACCGTGCGGCGACTGGCCGATGACGGTCTGGCAATCATCGTTGTCGAACATGGTATGCGCTTTTTGTTGCCGCTCGCCGATACCATCATCTGCCTTGATCAAGGTCAGGTTATTGCCACCGGCCCGGCCGCCGAGATTGCGGAAAACCCTGAGGTCATTGACTGCTATCTTGGGCGTTTCGAGGAAGCAGCGAAGGAAGCAGGCAAATGAGTGCGTTACTGCGTCTTGAAAACCTGGCCGTCAGCCGCAATGGTACGCCGCAAGTGCACGATCTGGACCTGGCCATACCAGCAGGACGCATTGATGCCATCGTTGGTGCGAACGGCGCCGGTAAAAGCGAATTATTAGGCGCATTGATGGGTTTTGACACGGTTATTTCAGGGCGCATTTTGTTTGCTGGCAAAGATATTTCCCACCTGAAGACACATCAGCGGGCGCGATTGGGCATGGGCTTTTGCCCGGAAGGACGGCGGCTATTTCCGGCGATGACGGTAGCCGAAACCCTGGCCACGGCGAGCCGCGGCGGCAGCCAGCATCGACGCCGGCAACAGGCCGAAATCCTTGCCTTATTTCCCGCCTTGGCCAATCGCCTTAACGCCCATGCTTGGCATTTATCTGGCGGCGAGCAGCAAATGCTGGCAATCGGCCGAGCGTTAGCGACACAACCGACATTGCTGATCTTGGATGAGCCTTCGTTAGGCTTGGCCCCCAAGGTTATGCACGAAATTGCAACTGGCCTGCAGCAGTTACGAGACGCCGGCACAAGCATTTTGATTGCCGAGCAAAATGCGCATTTTGCGCTATCCTTAGCAGACCATGCATGGCTGATGGCCGCCGGCAAGCTGGTTCTGAATGCCCCTGCCGACGGCCTTATTGATCATCCGGAAATGAAAACACTTATGCTGGGTGGATGATTCCCGATTGAGGGTAACGACAGAGCAGCGTAAACATATTGGACCCCTGCGTGAAAGGAAGCCAATGACACCGTCCTCATCTATCAGCCCCGACTATCGTCGTCCGCCTGCTGAAATTGCCGCAAACATTCTGCTTGAGATCGAAGCCGTCCATATTCGCCCGGAAACGCCATTCACCTTCACCTCCGGGCGGTTAAGCCCAGTTTATGTTGACTGCCGGAAAATTATTTCGTTTCCACGGGCACGTGCGCAGCTCATGGATATGGGGGTTGAGCTATTGGCGCAAGTTGCCGGCTTGGAGCAGTTTGATGCTGTTGCCGGCGGCGAGACAGCCGGCATTCCCTTTGCCGCCTGGATTGCCGAGCGGCTTGGATTGCCAATGCTGTATATCCGTAAAAAGCCCAAAGGTTTTGGTCGCAACGCCCGCATCGAAGGCGAGCTAAGACCAGGCCAGCGGGTGCTGTTGGTTGAAGACCTGGCAACAGACGGTGGTTCAAAATTATCATTTATTGACGCGGTTCGAGAAGCAGAGGGTGAAATTGCCCACTGCTTGGTCGTGTTCCACTATGGTAACTTCCCTGAAAGTACCCAATCCCTCGCCGATCGCGGCGTGGCCTTGCATGGCTTATGCACCTGGTGGGATGTGCTCGCCGCCGCTGAGCAGCGCGGCTATACCGCCGAGCAGATTGCCGAAGTTCGGCATTTTTTAAATGATGCTGATGGCTGGGCCGCAGCACAACAAACAGCAAGCACATAAAGGAAGTTTGATGCTTAGAATTCTCGGTCGCAACAACTCGTCCAACGTGCAGAAAGTTCTGTGGTGCTGCGATGAACTTGCCATCCCTTATCGCCGCGAAGATTTCGGCGGCGAGTTTGGTAAGGTCAATGACAGTGAGTATATGTCCTTAAACCCCAATAGCCGGGTGCCGACAATCGTCGAAGATGACGGCTTTTCGCTTTGGGAATCGAATGTTATCACCCGCTACCTTGCCGATAAATATGGCAAAGGCGGGCTGATGCCGCGCGACCCGCGGCAACGGGCCGATGCGGACCGCTGGATGGACTGGCAGCAAACAACGGTACTGCCCTTCATGACACCCATTTTTTGGGGCCTGGTGAGAACCGCCGAAGCCGATCGTGACATGCCTGCCATTGACGGCCATATCACCGCCGGCGCCGCTATTTTTGAGATTCTTGAGAGCCGCTTGAGCGGCAGAGATTTCATCGTCGGTGACCGGTTAAGCGTTGCCGATATACCGAATGCGATTATGGTTTATCGCTGGTTTGCCTTGGTCGAAAACGGCCCTGAGTTTCCGGCGATGCGGGCCTGGTTTGACCGCTTAGGTGACTGTCCTGGTTTCAGAAAACACGTCCTCGACCTGCCTCTTACCTAACCCCACCGGCAACAAAAAAGCCCGGCAAAAATGCTGGGCTTAATGCGGTGCTGCTGACGCTACGGCATTATGCCGCCAAAAGTATAGCGTCGGTCCCCAACACTGCGGCTAACTGCGCCGGTGCGATGCGTTGTGCGCCGTTGACCTCAACCGCCAGCTGTGGATGACCCGCAATCAATGCCTGCAAGTCAGCCATCTCGATCCCGGTCTGTTCAGCAGCTTCAGCTGCCGTTAAGCAATATTCGTTCATGTTCATAACACTCAGGTTTATTAACGCGCATTCCCCAAAGTATCTACGTCGACACCAAAGATGTTGGATTACTTTTGAGCGTATTTTTTAGCGATCGACCTGTCTAAACGGCAAATTATCCTCGATATAGCCCTTTTCAGCCGCCATCTCGCGGCGCTCGGCAGCGAGAAAACTCTCTACGGCCTGGTGAAACCCTTGATGCGGGATGAAATGTGCGCTGTGGGTGTAAGTCGGCACATAGCCACGCTGAATTTTATGTGGTCCCTGTGCGCCCGCTTCGACACGTTTCAGACCTCGGGCGATCGCAAAATCGATGGCTTGATAGTAACAAATCTCAAAGTGCAGAAATTTAAAATCGGCAATACAGCCCCAGTTTCGGCCAAACAGCGTATCGCTGCCGATCAAGTTAAGCGCACCGGCAACAGGCCGGCCATCCTGCTCGGCGATGACAAGCAACACCTGGTCTGCCATTCGCTCACCTAGCAATTGGAAAAATTCCCGGTTGAGATAGGCCGACCCCCATTTGCGGTCAGAGGTGTCGATATAAAACTGATAGAATGCATCCCAGTCGCTTGGCCGAATGTCGTCGCCGGTGGCCTGCCGAATGGTGATATCTAATTCACTCACTTCGCGGCGTTCTTTGCGAATTGCCTTACGCTTGCGCGAAGCAAGGTCGGCCAGGAAATCGTCAAAGCCCTGATAACCATGATTATGCCAATGATATTGCAAGCCAAGGCGTTGCAAAAAACCATGGTCGCCAAGCGCATGCCAATCTTCTTCAGGCAGAAAATTCAAATGCAAGGAGGAAACATCATGGGCGCTCACCGCCTCCTGCAGGCCAGCGACTAAAAGGTCTCTGACATGGCTGCGGTTTTGATCTGGGTGGATCAACAGCCGCGGCCCCGATACCGGCGTAAATGGCACCGCTGAAATCAACTTTGGATAATACTGCCCGCCCGCACGTTCAAACACATGGGCCCAGCCATGGTCAAAAACATACTCGCCCTGGGAATGGCCTTTTAGGTAAAGCGGCACGGCAGCAAGGACAGCCTTACTATCGTCCGTGATCACCACATGTTGCGGCAACCAGCCGGTGCGCGCAGTAACCGTCCCTGCTTCTTCCAGAGCGTGCAGGAAGTCATAGCTCAAAAACGGATTATCGGTGCCGGCGCAGGCATCCCAAGCAGCTTTGCCAATTTCCGCAATTGACTGCACCAATTTTAGTTCGGCACCGACCTGTTCACGCCCAGCTCGCATTACTTTTGCCCTTTCATCGCCCTGCCCCTTGAACTGGCGCAGCATCGACGACTGGCAAGTCAGAATTAAACAGCAAGCTCGAAAATTGCTTCAATTTCAACCGATACACCGCGCGGAAGTGAACCTGCACCAACAGCAAACCGTGAATGCCGTCCTTTATCTTCAAACACCTCGACCATGAGATCGGAGCAGCCATTGATGATTTCAGGATGTTGATCAAAATCCTCGACCGCGTTCACGAAACCACCAACCTTGACCACGCGGGCAATCCGATCCAAATCGCCGCCGCAGGCAGCGCGTGCTTGCGCGATTAGGTTCAGGCCGCAAATGCGGGCAATCTCGCGTGCTTCTTCGACGGTTAAATCGCGGCCCACTTTACCAACCCCCGGCAATGCACCATTCATAAACGGCAGCTGGCCGGAAACAAAAATCAAATTGCCGGTAATCACATAGGGAATGTAATTCGCTGCCGGCGACGCTGCTTCCGGTAGGTCAATGGATAATGCTTGCAAACGTGCTTCAATCTTTCCGGCCATGTCAGCTCTCCTTTAGGGTTTCGATATTTATCGGTGGCGGCAACATAAACGCTCGCCGGGGCCCAGGCGAGCCTTGATTGATCGCAACCTACGCCTCAACGGCGGCCGGCATTGACGGTGCAATTGTCACCCCTTGATCGATGAAACGCTCAATATCGGCAGCGGTATAGCCAATCCCAGCCAAAATTTCGCTGCCATGTTGCCCCAGTGTCGGCGGCATTTCTCGAATGGGTAATGAGGCGCCATCAAATTGAAAAGCGGTATCAGGCAGCGTCAACGCACCTTCGCTTGGGTGCATCACGTCCCGAAAAAACCCGACTGATTTGAGATGCGGGTCGTCAAAGACCTCATCCAGGCTGTTCACGGGGCCACATGGAATTTCCTGTGCTTTCAGGCTCTGCAGCCACTCAGCGGTAGTTTTGGTCACACTGACTTCGGCCATTAACGCATATAGCGCATCGATATTTTCTTGCCGATCACGGTAGCTGGTAAAGCGTTGATCGGCGGCCAAATCGGCGCGCTCCGCTGCCAGCCAAAAGCGCTTGAACTGCGCGTCGGTATAGGGCAACGCACAGATGTAACCATCTGCTGTCGGCAGTGGTTGGCGATGCGGCGAGGTGACCCGCTCATAACCGGCACCGCCATCGGCAGGCCGAAACACTCGGCGGTATTGGTGATCAGCCATTGTGAAGGCGGTCATACCTTCGAACATTGCGGTTTCAAGGCAACACCCTTGACCGCTACGCAGCGCTTTGATCAGAGCCGCTAAAATCCCTTGGGCCGCAATCACACCCATCAGCTTATCGGCCATGGTCATCGGCACAAAACTGGCCTTGCCGTCACGCGCCATGGCGGCACCAACAATCCCCGACAGTCCCTGGATAACATCGTCATATGCAGGCTCACCGGCGTGAATGCCGGCCGCCCCAAAACCATACAGACCAGCATATACAAGCCGCGGGTTGTGCTGCCGTACAGCCGCTTCATCAAACCCAAGAGCAGCCATTTTTTGCGGCCGCATGTTATGCACAAAAGCATCTGCATCAGCAATCAACTGCCACAGGATCTGCTTGCCCTCAGGCGTCTTCAGGTCCAGCACCAGGCTGCGTTTATTCCGGTTTAAGGTCAGGAACATGGCCGCCATTTTTGGTGACCGCATTGGCCCTAAAATGCGCGTTGCATCGCCATCCGGGGCTTCAATTTTAATAACATCGGCACCCATATCGCCAAGGGTTTGGGTCGCCACCGGCCCAAACACCAAGGTCGTCAAGTCCAATACCCGCATTCCGTCAAGAGGCAGCATCATACCTATTTCAGCATCTCAGGTCGTCACCAACCCGGATTAAGCTGCCTTTTCACGCAAAGCGGCACGTGCGGCGGCAAGTTCGGTTTTTTTGATGCCGGCGATATAATCAATCGCAGCTGTAACGCCACCTTTTTGATGGGCAATATCGAGCATTTCAAGCGACGTCTCGACGGCAGCAAGACTGCCCAGGATCATCGGTTCATTCAGATCCCCTAAATGCCCGATCCGGAATGCCCGGCCCCGCAGCTGCCCGAGACCTCCTGCCACCGAGGTCCGCATCATTTGGCGCACCAGAAGCCGCAGCTCAACAGGATCAATGCCTTCGGCGGTGCGGATCGCGGTCACACCGTTCGACCGCTCAGCCGGGTGCAGCGCATGGATCCCTAACGCCCCGCCCTCTGCCCACACATCGACGGCCCGCCGGACCGCTTCTGCCAGATGGAAATGACGCCGATAAATCGCTTCCAAGCCTTCTTCTTCAATCATCCGCAAAGCTTCATCTAAGGCGAAAATCAAATGCTCCGGGCAGGTACCGCCGAAGGCTCGGTAATGGGCGGTATGCCGCCGCTGTGACCAGTCCCAATAGCGGCGCGGCGCGGTGCTGGTTTTATGTGCTTCAAGCGCCCGCGCACTGGCCGCAACGATCCCCAGGCCAGGTGGGCACATCAGGCCTTTTTGTGACGCGGTCACGGCCACATCAATGCCCCAAGCATCCATTTCAAACGCACAGGTTCCCAAGGCCGCAACTGAATCAACCATATACAAGGCCGGATGTCCGGTGGCCGCAATCGCTTGGTGGATGGCTTTGATATCATGGGTCACACCGGTGGAGGTATCTGTATGAACCTGCATCACGGCTTTAATTTTATGGCTTTTATCAGCATCCAGACAGGCGGCAATTTTCGCCGGATCCGTGGCCACACGCAGATCGTTTGGCAAAATTTCGCAGTCGATGCCAAAGCTTTCGGCCATTTCCGCCCAACCTGTCGAAAAATGACCCGTCTGTGGCACCAGTACCTTGTCACCTGCCGACATTGTGTTGGCGATAGCCGATTCCCAAGCACCGTGGCCATTGCCTGCATAAATGAAAATCTCGGCTTGGGTGGTCCCAAAAACAGGTTTTAGGCCGCTAAAACAATGTTCAATTGCCGCCGTTAATTCTTCATCCTCAAGGTCGATTGCTTGCCGGCGCATGGCATTGAGAACCCGCTCGGGGATATGCGTTGGTCCCGGCGCATTTAAAAACCCGTGTCCACGTCGTATCATTCCAGTACACTTTCCATATCATGACGGGCTTTGAACACGCCAAAACCCAATAAACTTGCCGAAGGTCTAACAAAAACGATCCTTCACGGCAATCATCTCGCAGACGGACAATCGCTCGTCAGCTAGGTTTTGATTTGTTAAGAGCTAACGGGGCGTTTTGGTATCGCCGGAACTGATGGAGTCCGAAGGAATGAACGAGTTGCATCCAAAGCCCGTGATCGGCGTTATCGGCGGCAGCGGCGTCTATGAAATCGACGGTTTAACAAACACCGAATGGCGGCAGGTTCAATCCTCTTTCGGGACGCCGTCAGACGCCATTTTGTTTGGCGAGCTGGCAGGCGTGTCCATGGCCTTCCTACCGCGCCATGGCCGAGGTCACAAATATAGCCCGACATCGATTAATTACCGGGCTAATATTGATGCCATGAAACGCGCCGGTGTTACCGATATTATTTCGGTGTCCGCTGTCGGCTCCTTGCGGGAAGATTTAGGCCCTGGGCATTTTGTGCTGGTTGATCAATTTATCGACCGCACATTCGGCCGGGTAAAAAGTTTTTTTGATACCGGCTGTGTTGCGCATGTCTCGATGGCTCAGCCGGTGTCGCAGCGCCTTGCTGGGCATCTCGAAAGTGCCTGCCAAGAGCTTGGCCTAAACCATCGGCGCGGCGGCACCTACTTGACCATGGAAGGCCCACAATTTTCGACTCTCGCTGAAAGCCAACTTTACCGAAGCTGGGGATGTGATGTGATCGGTATGACAAATATGCCGGAAGCAAAACTTGCCCGTGAAGCCGAGATTCCCTACGCCACCGTGGCGATGGTCACTGACTACGACTGCTGGCATCCCGATCATGCCGATGTCACGGTTGAACAAGTGATCAAACATCTGTTGGCGAATGCCGACAACGCACGGGCATTGATAAGGACTGTCGCACCGGCAATTGCCGCCGCCCGCCCGGCCGTGGATACACAGGGCGGCGATCGAGCCTTAGATGCAGCATTGATCACACATGAATCGGCGCGTGATCCGGACCTTGTCGCCAAACTTGATGCGGTCGCCGGACGGGTTTTATTACCGTAACTTAATTTTGCCGCCGGCAGCACAACTGCGCGGCGATGAAGGTACAAAAATATGAGCGCCACTGCGGGCTTTAAAAACAAATGGAAGCGATCTAAATCTGCCATCGGCAACCTGGAATCTTTGTACCGGTCGGTGACTGACGGGCAAACTCTCGACGCCCAAGGGCTTTACATTTGCGGGGTGCTTGCCCATGAAAACGGTCGTCTGGGTGAGGCGGCAACATTTCTGGGCAAGGCTGTCTGTTTAAAGCCTGATGAGGCCAGCTATCATATCAAGCTGGGGCAAGTCTGCGAGCAGGCCGACTGGCTTCGGCAGGCCAGCTTTGCCTTTCTGCACGCCGTCTACATCAATCCCAGTGATGACGAATCCTGGTTTCGCCTGGGCCGAACCTATGCCGCCCAAGACCTGACAAGCCATGCCAGCGCCTGTTTTCGGCAAACCTTATACCTGCGTGCTGACCATCATAACGCCCGCACGGCACTTGATATAATTACCAAGTAAGCACCAAATTTCCCCACCGGCCCTATCCGTCAGCTCGAAATTGTAACCAAGGCCATCGCTCGATATAGCTGTCAGCTTTCCGCTGCCGGGCGGCCGTGCTGCCGATGGTGCGATTAGGGCGAAGCTGGCCGGCAAAGGTGTCGGCAAGACCGAAAGGCGCATAAATTTCATAATCGCCGCTGCCATTTTGGCGCATGCCAACACAGGTACAGCGAATCAAAAACCGCTCGATGCCCTGCTTGGTTGAGCTCAACGGCGGATAACTTTCACCAAAACGTTCCGGGTACCAAAGATGGACACGTGCCTGATTCCGAATTTCAACGGGCACCTTTAAATCAGCGAATAACACCTGGCCGCGTTTAATAACCCGGTCTTCCGCGTCATAGGAAAGATCGCGCCGGTCAAAATAAAAAATATCGTAATCCTGCACAAAGCGATCTGCCGGCCAGCCGCTGTGTGCATTCCAGACCGTGTCATAAAGACACCCCGCCACCAGCCAACACTGCGGCACGCCAAGCAAATTAAGTCGTTCCAAAATTAACCGATTAACCGGATTTGAGGGGGCCAAGGCAATAAAACGCCGCTGCAAAACGGCCTCATCCTGTGACGTTTCAAAGCGGTTTTTCGGAATCGTTTTAGGCGACACAACAATGCTATCTTCTCGCTGTCATAAACCGCCTTCTATGCTATCACAGCTTCTCACACCATCCGGAATTTTTGTTAGCTAATGCCTCCGTTGATCGAAATAGCACGTCATGCAGGAACGCTCGTCTTGGCGACCTGTGCCGGCTGGGTTTTTGAACTTATCGGCGTCCCCTTGCCATGGTTTTTAGGGCCGATCATCGTGGTTGGGCTGATGAGTTTGGCGGGCGCCGAGCTCGGCACCCCGCAGGGCAGCAGGCAAGGTGGACAGATTCTGCTGGCAACCGGGATTGGTTTGCAATTCACACCGATGGTTGCGTCTTATTTAATCGGCAATTTGGTCGTCATGTTGGTTGCCGCTATCGGCGGCATCTTAATCGGCACGCTGGCAGGCCGCCTGTTGCGATCAATGGCCCAAACAGATGCGGCAACGGCGCATTTCTCGTGCATGCCGGGGGGTGTTGCCGAAATGGCTAACCTGGCCGAACATTTTAACGGAAAGACCGCACCGGTCGCCCTCGCGCAATCCCTTCGGCTGTTTTTCATTGTCGTAACAATCCCGCCAGCATTGATGATTTTGGACTTCACCGGCAGCGATTTATTTGCCCGTCCGGATTTTAGTTTTCAACCCCTCGGCCTATTTCTTTTGTTGATCATGACAACCGCCGCGGCGTTGTTGATGGCCCGTGTCAAAAGCGCTAACCCGTGGATTATTGGGCCGGTTTTGGTGGCCGCCAGCCTGACTGTGCTGGATGTTCACTTTTCGTCAATGCCAAGCTGGATGATGAGCGCTGCGCAGATATTAATCGCCTCTAGCCTTGGCTTGCGTTATCGCCGCGATACCGTTGTGGCGCTGCGGCGATTTTTGCCGCCGGTGCTTGTCTCAATGCTGGTATTGATTGGCGGGTCGATCATTTTGGCCCTGGTTTTGGCACCTTTTAGCGGCATTCCAAACCCGTCCTTGGTGTTGGCCACAGCCCCCGGCGGCGTTGCCGAGATGGCCATCACGGCCGAAGTGTTGAATCTTGGTGTGCCGTTGATCACGGCTTTCCACCTGTTGCGGGTGGTATTTGTCGTCACTTTGTCGGGACCGATCTTTCGATTGGCGCGGCGACTTTAGGTAAATCCACGAAAACACGCAGCAGGAATTGACGGAACCTAGCCTGCAGCCTAGGCTATGCGCCATAAACATCAGGGATAGGGAGGCTATTGTGGATTCAATCACCCACCAGCTGGCCGAATTTGCCGTTCATTTAAAGTCCGATGACATTCCATCAAACGTCCGTGACCGGGCCAAGGATTTGATCCTGGATACGGTCGGCATCGCGATTCGTGCGCGCCATGATACGGCCTCAACAGATGCTATGCTGGCAGCACTCAGCCGGTTGCAGATGACCGAAGGGTCAAGCCACGTCATCGGTGATGAAAAGACCTATCCGGCAGCCGTTGCGGCGCTGATCAATGGATCGTGCGCGCACAGTCTTGATTTTGATGACACCCATGCCGCAGGCTCGCTTCATTCCAGCGCACCAATCGTGCCGGCGGCCCTTGCGGCTGCTGAAATCGTTGCTGCCGACGGGGCCGCAACTTTGGCGGCGATCATCGCCGGGTATGAGGTGCAAATCCGCTTGTCGCTGGCCCTGGTGCCAAGCGATCATTACAACCGTGGTTACCATCCGACCGCGACCTGCGGTGCGTTTGGCGCCGCTGTTGCCGCCGGCCGACTTCTCGGGCTTGATGTTGATCAAATGCGCAGCGCCTTTGGGATTGCCCTATCGCAAAGCTCAGGGTCCATGAAATTTCTGGAAGAAGGTGCTTGGACCAAGCGCAGCCAGGTCGGCCATGCGGCCTATAATGGCCTCCTCGCAGCAACCTTGGCGGCCGAAAATTACCAAGGTCCGGTAGATGCCTTTGATGGCAAATGGAGTTTTCTGACCGCTTATGCGCCAAGCCCAGATGCGGCCTTAGCCGTGGACGGCCTGGGGAGCGTTTGGCAAACCATGGAGCTGGCCGTTAAACCCTATCCATCCTGCCGCTATAGCCATGCGGCCATGGACGCCCTTCAACAATTGAAAGCCGAGCACGGCCTCACCGAAGGCGATGTCCAGCATGTTGAAATCGGCTTGCCACAAACCGGCCTCAACATTATCGGTCAACCCATCGCGCAAAAGCACAAGCCTGTAACGATCGTTGACGGACAGTTCTCGATGCCGTTTTTAGCGGCCGTCATTCTGCGCACCGGCAACCTTGGCTGGGATGATTATGACAGCCAATTATCGGATCCCGTCACCTTGGCCTTAACCGCTAAAGTTGACTGCATCCAAGACCCCAAAGCCGAGGCGGAATATCCCGCCAACATGGCCGGTATCGCCCGGGTGACAACCTCCTCGGGGGTCTATGAAGCAATGGTCGTGGTGCCCAAAGGCGAGCCTGATAATTTCCTGACCGAGGACGAATTAATTGCCAAATTTGACGGTTTAACAGCTCCTTACCTGAGTAAATCACGCCGTGATGCCCTGTTAGATGCATTGCTTAATCTCGAGAAACGCGCCAGCATCGGTGAGGTTTTAAGCCTCACTTGCCCAGATCTGAAAGCGTTACAAATGGCCGGTGAGGATTAAGCAAATGGTTTATTCTGTAACCCCTGTTCCATCGCATCCGGAAGATGGCCCAAACACCCGCCGACTGCGCGAGACCATTGGCCGCGCCTTTGAGGATTTTGAGGTTGGTGACATTTATGAGCATCGCCCGGGCCGAACCATCAACGAGGCTGACAATAGCTGGTTCACCCTTTTGACCATGAACACCCATCCGGCACATTTTGACCATGCTTATGCCGCCGACACGGAGTTTGGCAAACCGTTGGTGAACTCCTGCCTGACACTTTCCATTGTTGCCGGCATGACAGTGTCGGACACCAGCCAGATGGCGATTGCCAACCTCGGTTGGAAGGATATAAAATTACCTGCGCCGGTGTTCGTTGGCGATACCATCTATGCGGAAAGTGAAGTTTTGGATAAACGGCGATCGAAGTCGCGCCCGAACCAAGGCATTGTCACGGTCAAAACCACCGGCCGAAAAGCCGATGGGACGGTGTTTATGATTTATGAGCGCGCATTCTTGGTCGCAACCCGCGGCGAATAAGGGCGGCACAACTATCGTTTGATGCCGATTGATAAGCCCGCCGATATGACCGGCGCGAAAGCCTGATGGCTTTCGTGTAGCCCGGCCAGCGCCTGCAGACGATCCGCCGGGAAAGGCACCACCCGGCGGCGCTCGCGGTCAACATGCCCCCATAGATATTCGGCGGTCGCCGCCAGGGCGTCATCGCCAAGCCGGTACATCGCCGCCATGATGTGCATTAACTTGGGACTGTAATCGAGCAGTTGGCAGGTGATTACAAATTCATCGCCGAGCCGCATTTCACTTTTAAAGGTTTGATGGCTTTCGAGCACAAAAAACCCACAGTTTGTTGTGTCCCGATAAGCTTTTCCCATGTCCACAACATCGGTAAAGCCGTGCAAACAAGCATCAATAGCGACACCGTAATAGCCCACATTCATGTGGTTATGATGATCGATCCAAGCTGGCTCAACGCGGCCAGATCCAGAAATTAAGGGACGCAAAAGCTCAAGGCCGGCAGGTAGGCGCATCTCAGTCATTGATAAATTCCGTAAGGGTTTTACAAGCCTTGTCTTGATGCCACCAAGGCCGCCCAACAATCAACAGCTAACCTGCTCGGGCGTTAAAGAGAAAGCCATTGCGGCGATGAAAACAAAGCGATAAAGGTAATTTTTGCCAGATGCGAGGGTGGTTGGCCAATGGACCAAGAAAAGCTTGCACGGCTTCGGCAGCGATATCAGGGCACCCGCGGCAATGATATTCATGATCCAAAGTTTGCGCGCGTCGCCAGTGCCCAATGGTCAGATGACGGTCGCCGCTTGTTCCCTTACAGCGGCCTGCCGACATTTCTAGACTTACCCGTTCGCAATAATTTCGATGACCTTGATGTGGCCATGATTGGTGTGCCGATGGATTTGGGGGTGACCAACCGCAGCGGTGCCCGTTTTGGCCCCCGCGCGATTCGGATGATGGAACGCATTGGCCCCTATAATCATGCGCTCGATGTGGTCCCACAATCGGTTTTGCGCTGTGCCGATGTTGGCGATGTACCGTTGCGTTCGCGGTTTGATTTAAATACCAGCATCGCCGACATTGAGCATTATTTCCGCCAGGTTCGAGCCGCCGGTGTCCGGCCAATTGCTATTGGCGGCGACCATTCGGTTTCCTATCCGATCTTGAAAGCACTTGGCGATGAGGGACCGGTCGGGATGATCCACATTGACGCCCATTGTGATACTTCCGGTGAGGTTGAAGATATTAAATTTCATCACGGTGGGCCGTTCCGACATGCGGTTTTAGATGGTGTTCTTGATCCGGAACGGACCGTGCAAATCGGCATCCGCGGCAGCGCCGAATATTTATGGGAGTTTTCCTACGATTCCGGTATGACCGTCATTCATGCCGAAGAATTTGCCGCCCAGGGTGTTGCCAAAGTCATTGAGACAGCTCGGCAGGTTATTGCCGGTGGTCGCTATTATATCAGCATTGACGTCGACGGCATTGATCCGGCATTCACCCCCGGCACTGGCACCCCTGAGGTTGGCGGCCTTAGCCCGCGTGAAGTGCAAGCCTTGCTGCGCGGCATGGTCGGCGCCGGCACAATTGTCGGCGGCGATGTGGTTGAAGTGGCACCGGAATATGATGCCAATACCAACACCGCCCAGGTCGGCGCCCAAATGGCCTTCGAGATCCTATCATTAATGGCCGCTGACCTTGGCCGCATGCCTTAACCGTTACTGCCGCCACGCCTGACGGCTGCGACAAAACGGTCGGTTTCCTCGATTGTGGTGGTGAACGGCGTTACCACCCGCGCATGAACCCGGCCATCGGCGTCGGCACCGCGTTGATAAAACTGAAACCCATCATCCAAGAGGGCCTTTAAAACGCCCGGCGATAGCAGCAAAAATAACTGGTTACCATCCACTTGATGTTTGATGGTTACCCCCGGCAAATTTGCAATGCCATCAACAATGCGTGCTGCGGCCGCATTCGCGGCGGCGGCATATCGCAGCCAATTATCATTTTCCAGATAGCCATTTAACTGCGCAGATAACAGCCGCATTTTAGAGAATAAATGACCGCTACGTTTACGTTTAAATTCAAAACTATCAACATGCTGCCGATTAAAGAAGATCACCGCTTCGGCAGAAAGCGCACCATTTTTCGTGGCTCCGAACGACAGCACGTCAACGCCCAGTTTCCAGGTCATTTCAGCCGGCGTGACACCCAAGGACACAACCGCGTTGGCAAAGCGTGCACCATCCATATGAACCACCAAGCCGTGGTCATGCGCGACCTCACAAATGGCGCGGATTTGATCAACTGAATAGGTCGTTCCAGCTTCCGTCAATTGGGTAATGCTGACAGCCGCCGGTTGCACACTATGAACACTGCCACCCGCCGTCGCCAAACTTGCCGCCAAGCTTGCGGCATCAATCCGACCATCAGCGCCATCAAGCAGCGCCAATTTCCCGCCTCCGCTGAAAAATTCCGGTGCGCCACATTCGGAAACTTCGATATGGGCATGACGATGGCAGATGACGCTGCCATGGGAGGGGGTAACGGTTGCCAATGCAAGGGCGTTGGCAGCGGTACCCGTGGCCACCGGAAACGCTGTCAATGCGCATTCAAAAACCTCTGCAAGGCGTTGGCTGGTCGCCTCGGTGTGGTGATCATTACCATAGGGCATGGTGCGGCCATCATTGGCCGCAAACACCGCTTCTAAAACTTCCGGGGCGGCGCCGCTGGCGTTGTCGCTTGCAAAGTTGACCATCTGCTGACTCATTTTCGCATCCTTTTTATTCGGCCCCAGCACCGCTATGGCAGTTAGCAATTTATGATCGAATAATCAATCGCCTCAATCAGCCGTTTTGAGGGTATAACGACCAATGGCTTGACCACTCAGCATGTCCAGCACCCAGATCGCCGTCTCGCCGCGACCATTGGAGAGGTGCAGCAGCAGGCGGTTGCCATCGCCATGGAAGCTATCCAGCTTGAAGCCGGCCGGAAGCGCGATGTCGTGATCACCAAAGTTTACGGATGCGGCCTCAGACCCCGCAACAACCGCCGTCGGCACCGCCACGGGCTGGTTTTCGGCTTTCGACGCGCCGCGTTGCATCATTGCCACCCCTAAGGCAACCACACCGACCACGATCAGCACCCCCATGCCAATGACCAGCGCGAGCAAGAATCCATGGTTCATCGGGAATTGCTGTTTTGGTCCAGCGCCGGCTTCGTTTAAGTTGTCTGTCATGTGTGACACCGATATTGAAATTTTACGTCTTGCTGTTGACGACCATGAGGTCGCTGCGGAACCCCGCCGTCTTGATAGTTGGCTTGCCAGTCATCCTTTTGTCCAGGGGAATGCTCAACCATTATCACGTAGCCGCCTGAAAGCATTGATCGTCGGCGGTCACCTTCGCCTGAATGAGGCGACGTTAACTGACCCAGCGGCGGCGGTCAAACCAGGTCAAGTTTATTTCCTGGCTTTACCGCCGGCCCAATCAACCGCGACCGAAGCACAAGATTTACCCCTAACAATCGTTTATGACGATGCTGACTTGGTGGTCATCGACAAAGCTGCCGGCATGGCCGTGCATCCGGCGCCGGGGACATTGTCCGGAACATTGGTGAACGCCCTGTTGTTCCAGTATGGCAATCAATTATCAGGGATCGGCGGGGTGCGCCGACCGGGCATCGTCCACCGCCTGGACAAAGATACCAGCGGGCTATTGGTGGTGGCGAAGAACGATCGTGCGCATCATGGTCTCAGCGCAC
>QCEM01000002.1 GCA_003280605.1 SAR116 cluster bacterium AG-355-O21
GGTTGCCAGATAGTCCAGGCGCAGTGCGCCGCGCTCGCTGACCGAGGGCGACCGGCGAAAGCCGATCGTCGGTTTTTGATCGGCGATAACCGATAGGGTCCAGCTGCTGTGGCGGTCACCATCAAGGCTGATTTCATAGCTGCCGCTGTTGGCAACAATCGACGTTAATTGATAACTGTCGTCACCGGCGCTTTCAAAAACCTGTTCTGATTGCCCGGCTTGGTTTTTGATGGTCAGCACCGGCGCTGTGTCGGCACCGCTGACCTTGGCGAAAAAGGCGCTGCCAATGGCAATCTCCTGGTTGGCAGGTTCTGCCGCCGGGAGGTCATCTGTCGTCGCCTTTTGGCGGCTCAGTAAAACCGGGGTTAAGCGTGTATATGCCGGTGGATTAACCCAAACATCAACAACCGCAGGCGGCTTTTGCGGACCAAAGTCCAGGTTCACCGACACCGCATTAATAATGTGCTGACGGCCGTCCTGGCCGCCGACAATCAAACCAGCCGCCAGCACCAGTAAGGCCAGTCCAACGATGCCAAATTGATCCTTGGCCGCTAACATCGGCCGTGGCGTGCCGGCACGCAGCAGCGCTGTTTGTTGCGCCAAACGGGCCTGATGCGCCTGCCAAAGGGCGACGCTTAAGGGGCCGGCGGTGACCGCATGATCTTCAAGTTGGGTGATCGGCCGATGGGGCAGGCCGCTGGCCTGCTCGACGCGCCGCCGAATGGCCTGTGCCTTTGGCCAGCGCAGGGTAATGATAAAATATCGCAGACTGAAAGCGGCACTGACCGCAAAACCGATCAGCAGTGCCAATTGCCCCCAACCGCCGGTTATCTGACCTAGGCTTTGCGGCAGCGTCAAAAGGGCAATGCCGAGAAAACCGATCAGCACGACGGCAAGCGGCAGCCCTGCGCCCAGCAGTGCTTCGCATTTCAAGACCACGGCGGCACGGCGTTTTGCGGCTTCAGCTGCCGCCGTCTGGCGTGCTACCCCATCAAGGGCCCGCTTCGTCATCGTTGTCGCCTTCTGGCACCAGCGCGGGACCCAATTCCCGCGCCTTCATCCTTTGAAAGTCGGTTGCCGGTGCCCAGAGGTCAAGGTTTAGTTTTATCCAGCCAGTCCGGCAGACTGTCGCGGGCCAGCATCTCCGCATAACTCATCCGTGGGCGGATAATATGGAAACGCGCGTAATCAACCAGAACTTCTGGGATCAATGGCCGTGAGTTATAGGTTGAGGACATCACCGCGCCATAGGCACCGGCACCCATCACGGCCAATAAATCGCCGGCTTTGGCTGGTTGCATCAGCCGGCTTTTGGCAAAATAGTCGCCACTTTCACAAATCGGCCCAACCACGTCGATGAGGCGGGCATCGCCGCTGCGCTGGGTCAGCGGGCGAATATCATGGAAGGCTTCATACAGGGTGGGCCGGATAAGGTCGTTCATGGCCCCGTCGGTAATCACGAAATCGCGCCCTTCACCCTCTTTGACCAATAAAACCTTGGTCACGAGAACCCCTGCATTACCGGTTAAAAAGCGGCCTGGTTCAATCGAAAGGCGGCAGTCGAGATCGCTGACCGTCGCTTTGATGATGCGGGCGTAATCGCTCAGATCAGGCTCGTTTTCAGCATCGTAAACAATGCCTAAGCCACCACCAAGGTCCAGATGATCAATGCTGAAACCCTGCTGCCGCAGGCTAAGTGTCATTTCACGCAGGTTGCGATAGGCCAGCTCAAATGGCACAAGATTGGTGATCTGCGAGCCAATATGTACCGACATGCTGCGGGCGCTAATGCCATCCATCGCTGCCGCAGCTTTGAAAAATTCCGGCGCGGCGGCAATGTCGATGCCAAACTTATTTTCTTTGCGTCCGGTGGTGATTTTGGCATGGGTGCCGGCATCAACATCCGGATTAACGCGCAGGCCCACAGGTGCCACGCGCTGCATTTTTGTGGCCACCTGGTTTAAGCTGTTAAGTTCGGCAAAACTCTCGACATTGAACTGCCCAATGCCGTGCTCAAGGGCAAAAGCAAGTTCTTCCTCAGTCTTTGCAACGCCTGCAAAAACAATTTTTTGGGCAGGGACGCCGGCGGCCAGGGCTTGCCGCAGTTCGCCACCGGAGACGATGTCGGCACCGGCACCTTCGGCCGCTAAGGTGGCGATGATGGCTGGGTTGGAGTTTGCTTTTACGGCATAGAAAATATCCACCTTGAGGGCTGCCAAGGCGGTCGCCAGGGCAGCATAGCGGGACCGCAGCGCGGCTGATGAATAGCAGTAAAAAGGTGTGCCGACTTCGGCTGCAATATCGCCCAGAGCCAGGGCTTCCACATGCATATGGCCGTCACGTTCGGTAAATTCAGAACTCATTCTATGCTCCGCTGCCGACCATGTCGGGTTAGGTGGTTGGGTAACTGCGAGGGTAGGATGTTGGGATGTCGCTGGGTGGCAGCGGGTCACTACGCTTCCCGCAACTTGTCACCGTAACAGTCAATAATACGCCCAGTATAATGGCCCCAAGCAGACCGCCCAAGGGTCGTTGTGACGGCTGTCTGCTCATGCGGCACCATCGAGAAAGCGGCGGCGAGCGGCGGCCACTTGAGCACGCACATTCTCAGGTGCCGTGCCGCCATAGCTGGTGCGGCTGGCAACCGAGGAATCAACGGTTAGTACGGCGAAAATATCAGCCGTGATGCGGGCTTCCACCGATTGCATTTCGGCCAGGCTCAGATCGGCAATGTCTTGGCCCTTATCCTCGGCCATTTTCACCAAACTACCGGTCACGTGATGGGCTGCGCGAAACGGCATGCCAAGTTCCCGCACCAGCCAATCGGCAAGATCGGTGGCGGTCGGAAAGCCGGCCGCTAAGGACGCACGCATGGCACCGGCGTTCACTGTCAGACCATTGATCATGCCAATGCTTGCGGCAAGGCAAACAGACAGTGTGTCGGCGGCGTCAAATAAGGGCTCTTTATCTTCTTGCATGTCTTTATTGAAGGCCAGTGGCAGGCCTTTAATGGTCACCAGCAGCGCGTTCAAGGCACCAACCATGCGGCCGGTTTTACCACGTATCAATTCAGCGGCATCGGCATTCCGCTTTTGTGGCATGATCGAGCTGCCGGTGGTAAAGCCATCCGGCAGGCGCACATAATTGAACTGTGCGCTGGTCCAAATGATAAGTTCTTCGGCAAGCCGCGATAAATGGACGGCCGTGAGCGCAGCCGTGGACAGAAATTCGATCACGAAATCGCGGTCCGAGACAGCATCTAAAGAGTTTGCCGACGGCCCATCAAAGCCGAGTGCGGCGGCGGTGGCATGGCGATCAATTGGAAATGACGTGCCGGCCAGGGCAGCGGCCCCAAGCGGCGATTGATTCATCCGTTGGCGGGCATCGGCAAAGCGGCTGCGATCGCGGCCAAACATCTCCACATAGGCCAACATGTGGTGACCAAAGGTCACGGGTTGGGCGGTTTGAAGATGGGTGAACCCCGGCATCACGGTTGCAGCATGGCGATCGGCTTGGCTGATTAAGGCTGCTTGTAAAGCTTGCAGTTGGCCGTCCATGGCGTCGATTGCGGCCCGCACCCACAGCCGAAAATCAGTGGCAACCTGGTCATTTCGAGAGCGGCCCGTATGCAAGCGGCCGGCGGCATCGCCAATTTTGTCTTTCAGCCGCGCCTCAACATTCATATGGATGTCTTCCAGGCTTCGCAAAAAGGTGAATTGACCGGCCGCAATTTCTGCCGCAATTTCTTGCAAGCCTTGGTCAATTGCCTGGCCATCTTCTGCGCTGATGATGTTTTGAGCAACCAGCATGGCAGCATGTGCGCGGGAGCCGGCAATGTCCTCGGCGAAAAAACGTTGGTCAAAATCGATCGACGGATTAATGGCGTCCATGACTTGATCGGGTCCACTTTCAAAGCGACCGCCCCATATTTGACTTGCAGGGGCTGAATTGGCCTTTGGTGCGTCGTCATATTCACTCATGTGAGGTATTCCTTGGTTAACATCGATCAAAAACCACAACGGCTCCCTGGTCGCCGGATCGTGATTGCCGGTGCAGCGTTGGTAGCCGTGGTGGTGGCCATGCTAGCCTTACAACCGGTCTTGTTCCAATCAGGACCACCAAATATCGGCGCGATGGAGAAATTTACACCGATCTTGCCGCCGCGTCCTGTTCCAGACGTGGCTTTCATAAGCCCCGATGGCGCGCCAATCAAGCTTGCTGACAAGGGCGGCCGTGTTCTGTTGGTGAATTTCTGGGCAACCTGGTGTGCGCCCTGTATCCGAGAGCTGCCGGCATTGGCGGCGTTACAGCGTAAGCTGGATCCAAAAACCAGTGAAGTTGTGCTGATTTCCGTCGACCGCCAGGGCACAAAAGACCCGGCGGCTTTTTTACGGCAACTCGGGCTTAACGATTTGCGCTCTGCTTTGGATCCGACAAATGCTTTGGTGCGGGCCTTTGCGGCCAAGGGCTTGCCGGTCACCTATTTGATTGATGCTGAGGGCAAAATTCAAGGTCAGGTCGTCGGCGACGCCGAGTGGGACAGCGCCGAAGCAGTTGACCTTGTGCACTACTATTTAGCGCCGGAAAACTAATGCAGTGTTACCGCGCGGTCCGGCTTGGATGCCGGCAGGGCAGCGGCTGAGCGGTGCCATGGGCCACGAACAACACTTGCCGTTTCAGCACGTCTCAATGTTAATGCATGTAATAAATTGTCAGCAATTGCTTGCGGATCGCCAGCGATATCCGATACCGCTAATTTCAACAGGCCGAGCGCCCGTTTTTGAACCTTTCTGGTCATCATCTGCTCCGTCATTTTGATGGACAGGATGTTTTTATATTAAATTTTATTTAATTACAATATAATTATATATGGTCAGCGCGTCGGCACCGGCACGTCGCCCGAATAGTCATAAAACCCTCGGCCAGACTTCCGGCCAACCCAGCCGGCTTCAACATATTTGACCAGCAAAGGACAGGGCCGGTACTTGCTATCGGCCAGGCCGTCGTAAAGCACATGCATGACCGCCAGGCAGGTATCCAAACCAATAAAATCAGCAAGTTCAAGTGGCCCCATGGGGTGATTGGCACCCAGTTTCATGGCGGTATCAATTGACTGCACCGAGCCGACGCCCTCATACAAGGTGTAGACGGCCTCATTGATCATCGGCAGTAAAATGCGGTTAACGATAAAGGCCGGGAAATCTTCTGCGACAGCGACGGTTTTACGAAGCCGGCCGGCCAAGTCATTGAAGGATTCGAATGTGGGCTGGTCGGTGGCGATGCCACGGATGATTTCAACCAATTTCATGACCGGCACCGGGTTCATGAAATGCAAACCAATGAACCGTTCCGGCCGATCGGTGGTTGCCGCCAACCGTGTGATGGAGATCGACGACGTGTTGGAAGCGATCAACGCCTGATCATGCAAATGTGGCACCAGGGTTTTGAAAATTTGGCGTTTAATGTCCTCATTTTCAGTTGCCGCTTCGACCACCGCATCACTGGACCCAAAGGCGGCATAATCCGTTGTCGTGGTGATCCGCTCGATTGCGGCACTGACCTCGGTTTCGCTGATTCGGCCTCTGGCAACCTGCCGGTCAAGGTTGCTGCTGATGCTCTCCACGGCTTTATCAAGAACCGTTTGTTCAATATCCAGAAGGGTTACATCAAGCCCGGCGAGGGCACAGACATGGGCAATGCCGCTGCCCATTTGACCCGCACCAATCACGCCAATTTGTTGTATCATCGCCACTGCTTCCGTTTTTTAGGTGCCTGCAGGACCCATGAAGTCACGCGCGCTGCAGGCCACCCAGATTAGCTTTTGTCGAGTTCAGAGCTCAATTCAGGCACCGCATTGAACAGATCGGCAACCAAGCCATAGTCAGCAACTTGGAAGATCGGCGCTTCCTCGTCCTTGTTGATGGCGACAATGACTTTGGAATCTTTCATGCCGGCGAGATGCTGAATCGCGCCGGAAATACCAACGGCCACGTAAAGATCCGGCGCAACCACTTTGCCGGTTTGGCCAACCTGATAATCGTTCGGCACAAAGCCGGCATCAACCGCCGCCCGTGATGCACCGACGGCAGCGCCGAGTTTATCGGCAACAGCTTCTAAAATCGGGAAGTTATCACCGGACTGCATGCCGCGACCACCTGAAATCACGATCGAGGCGCTGGTCAGCTCGGGCCGCTCCGAGCTGCTCAGTTCAGCACCGACATAGCTGGATAGACCCTGGTCGCCTTTTGCGCTCACGGCCTCAATCACGGCTGCGCCGCCGTCAGCGGCAACCGCTTCAAAGCCCGTTGTCCGCACCGTGATGACTTTAATAGCTTCTGCCGATTTGACGGTTGCCATAGCGTTACCGGCATAAATCGGCCGCACAAAGGTATCGCCGTCAACAATCGCCGCAATGTCGGAAATTTGCATGACGTCCAACAGTGCTGCAACCCGTGGCATGATGTTTTTGCCATTTGAGGTTGCCGGTGCCAACACATGGCTGTAACCGCTGGCAAGATCCACAATCAAGGGCGCAACATTTTCTGCCAGGGTACTTTCATACTCAGCGCTATCGGCGCTCAATACTTTCGCCACGCCGCTGATTTTGCTGGCGGCCTCGGCGGCACTTGCCGAACCATTGCCGGCAACCAGCAGATGCACGTCACCGCCAAGCTCACCGGCGGCGGCAACAGCATTGAGGGTGGCAGGTTTGATTTCCGCATTATCGTGTTCAGCGATGACTAAAACGCTCATATCAGATCACCTTTGCTTCATTTCGTAGTTTTTCGACAAGAGCAGCCACATCCTCGACCATTTGACCTGCGTCGCGGGTCGCGGGCTCCTCGACTTTAAGGGTTTCCAGGCGCGGTGCCGGATCAACGCCCAGATCGCCCGGGGCGACCTGATCAATCGGCTTTTTCTTGGCCTTCATGATGTTTGGCAGTGAGGCGTAGCGCGGCTCATTCAAGCGCAGATCCGAGGTCACCACGGCCGGCATTTTGAGTTGAACCGTCTGCAGACCGCCGTCAACCTCGCGGGTGACATGGATCGCGTCGCCCTCAACCTCTAATTTTGAGGCAAAAGTACCCTGCGACCAGCCCAGCAACGCCGATAGCATTTGACCGGTTTGATTGCAGTCATCGTCAATCGCTTGTTTGCCGACGATGACCAGGCCCGGCGCTTCTTTATCGACCAGTGCTTTCAACATCTTTGCAACCGCCAGAGGCTCTGTATCGCCGTCATGGAGCACATGGATGCCACGATCCGCACCCATCGCCAGGGCGGTTCGAATGGTTTCTTGGCATTGTTGCGGACCGACCGAGACGGCAACAATCTCATCAACTTTGCCGGCCTCTTTCAGGCGGATTGCCTCTTCAACGGAAATTTCATCAAAGGGGTTCATCGACATTTTCACATTGGCCAGCTCAACGCCGCTTTTGTCGGCTTTGACTCGTACCTTAACGTTATAATCGATAACCCGTTTCACGGGCACCAAGACTTTCATCAGACTTCCTCGTGGTTAGGGCGCATCGGCGCCAAAGTAACATTCCATTGAGGTGTGTAGGTTAAGCATTCGAAGCCGTCAAGCGACGCTGCGGCGGCGGCCCTAAAAAACGCTGCCTGACCAACCGCCCTCAAAAAGCTGTGCGGTTATTCGGCGTTGTCACGATGTGCCCCTGGAATCCAGAGGACGTCTTCTGCGCCGTCGGCATTTAAATGCCGCGCCAAGACAAAGAAAAAATCCGACAGTCGATTGATGTAGGCCAGCGCAACGCCGTTAATCGGGGCTTCAGCATTCAATGTGGTCATCGCCCGTTCGGCCCGGCGTGCTACCGTCCGGGCCAAATGTGAATAGGCGGCCGCTGCCGAACCACCCGGCAAAATGAAAGATGTCAGCGGTGCCAGATTGGCATTTAGGCCGTCGATTTCGCGTTCTATCCTGTCGACCTGCGTCTGAATGACGCGCAACAGCGGATATTTTGGATCGGCAATTTCCGGTGTTGCCAAGTCGGCACCGAGATCAAATAAGTCATTTTGGATACGGCTCAGCATTTCATCAACGGCCGACGGTCCGGGCAGGTTTAGTCGCAGGATACCGATCACACTGTTGAGCTCATCGACTTCGCCAAAAGCACTTGGCCGGCCACTGTCTTTACTGACGCGCGCCCCGTCGTTCAGCGAGGTCAGCCCCTTGTCGCCGCCGCGGGTGTATATTTTATCGAGTTTTACGATCGTTCCGCGCCTTTTACCCTGACTTTTGTAAAGCCATCCACGCAATAAAAAAGCCGACTGTTGCCAGTTGAAAAATGACTCGGTAGCGCATCAACACGTTTGACTGCCGCCGGGCTTTGTCTTGCACCCGGCTCATAATGAACACGCCAGCAACCAGTGAGGCCAACGTCAAGGCCAGCGAAGTGCCCATGCCGATGATGATTAATATTTCTAACATAACCCTCATATAGGGCAGCTTTTGTCCAAAGACCAGCCGTGGATGCAAAAACCACGCTTAGTTGCGCGGTGCCAGCAAGCCACGGGCGATCACCTGCGCTTGAATTTCAGCGGCACCTTCAAAAATATTCAAGATCCGCGCGTCACATAGAACCCGGCTAATGGCATATTCCTCGGCATAGCCATTGCCGCCATGGATTTGCAGGGCATTGTCAGCGCTTGCCCAGGCTGCCCGTGCGGCCAGGAGTTTCGCCATCCCGGCTTCGATGTCGCAGCGGCGATCTAAATCTTTCTCACGGGCCGCGAAATAGGTCAGCTGGCGGGCCATCATGGTTTCCACGGCCATCATCGCAAGCTTGTTGGCGACCCGCGGGAAATGCACGATCGGTTGCCCAAATTGATGCCTGTCACGGCCATAGCTGAGCGCCAATTCAAGGGCATTCTGCGACACGCCGACGGCGCGCGCGGCAGTTTGAATGCGCGCCGATTCAAAGGTCGCCATTAACTGCTTGAAGCCTTCGCCCTCACGGCCACCAAGCAAGTTATCGGCCTTCACCTCAAAGCCGTCAAAGCCAAGTTCGTATTCTTTCATCCCACGATAGCCGAGCACCCCGATTTCACCGCCGGTCATGCCGGTTGCCGGGAACGGCGCGTCATCGTCGCCGCGCGGCTTTTCGGCCAGGAACATCGATAGCCCCTTGTAGCCCGGGGTGTTTGTGTCGGTGCGGGCCAGCAAGGTCATGACGTCGGCGCGGGCGGCATGGGTAATCCAGGTTTTATTGCCGGTAATCCGGTAAACATCGCCGTCACGGACAGCGCGTGTTTTCAGGCTGGCCAGATCAGAGCCTGTTCCCGGTTCGGTAAAGACGGCTGTCGGCAGAATTTCGCCGCTGGCAATCTTTGGCAGCCAGTGAGCTTGTTGGTCTTCGGTTCCGCCCAAACGGATCAATTCGGCAGCGATTTCGGAGCGGGTGCTGAGCGAGCCGACGCCAATATACGCACGGCTTAATTCCTCGGTGACCACACACATAGCCAGCTTGCCAAGGCCAAGACCGCCAAATTCTTCCGGGACCGTTAAGCCAAACACCCCGAGACCGGCCATTTCATCGATCACCGACATCGGAATCAGGTCATCTGCGAGATGCCATTCATGCGCAAAGGGTGCCACTTTATCGGCGGCGAAACGGCTGAACTGTTCTTGGATCATGACCAAGGTTTCATCACCGAGCGCCAGCTCACCGAATAATTGCTGATCGGCGCCGTCGAGCAAGGCCTCGGCCAAACCTGCGCGGGCGGCCATTGAATTGCCGTCGGAGGCCAAGGTGCCGGCGGCACCTGCCGTCAAATACTGTTGCGCCGCCGCTTGCAGATCAAGGTCATTAGGACGCACCATTTCACCCTGGCTCATGGGCAGTCCGCCCCGCAGCTGGTTGATGTATTCGGCAAATCCAAGTTGCAAAATCAAGGCTTCCAGGGTGCCGAGTTTGGCCTCGCCGTGCAGGCGCTCGGCCCAACCGATTAACTGCTCAAGAGCTGCCGCATAGGTTGCGATCCAGGCAAAGCCATGGGCTGCGTGCTGCTCTGCCTCCAGTCGATCCGCCAGCGTCTTACCGGCCGGCGCGACACGCAGCATAAGGGCTGTCCGCGCCGCTTCACGGTAGGCGATAATCTGGTCGGTGGCCGCGCGGCAGGTGCTCAGCAGATTTGGCATAACCGCATCGGTTTGCGCGGCGGTTTTTTGTTTGGCAATCGGCTCGGCGGTGAGGCTCATTTTTAATCCTACTAAATCGTGTACTCTTATGATGTGGTGAAAGTTAGCACCAGGGCAAGAGCGTGTGCACCTGTTTAAAAGGCCGCACCATCTGCCGCCGAATCCGCATCAGCGACCACATCTTCCAAACTCCGGTGGCCGGGGCTGCGCGCCTGCACCAAGACAGCCATATTTCCGGGATGGTATTTGTTGTTCATCATTTTGGTATGGGCGGCAGGAATTTCTGGCCAACTTAAAACCTCCGACATGCATGGCTCGACCCGCCGTTCGATGACCAATTGATTGGCTTGCGAGGCTTGCAGCAGATTGGCAAAATAGCTGCCTTGAATGCGTTTTTGCCGCATCCAAACAAAATGCGCATCAAAGCTGATGTTATAGCCTGTGGTGCCGGCACAAAACACCACCATACCGCCGCGCTTAACCACGAAGGTGGAAACTGGGAAGGTCGCCTCCCCGGGATGTTCAAAAACGAAATCCACATCATTACCGTTGCCGGTAATGGCCCAGATCGCTTTGCCGAACTGGCGTACCCGCCGCATATAATCGGGGTATTCCGCCGATTCCACGGCCGGCATTTGCTCCCAGCAGTCGAAATCGCGCCGATTGATTGCCCCCGTCGCCCCGAGATGGGTCACGAAACTGCGCTTTTCCTCATCGGAAATGATCGCAATCGCATGTGCGCCAGCAGTGGCAATTAACTGGATCGCCATCGATCCAAGACCGCCCGCCGCCCCCCAAACCAGGACGTTGTGCCCGTGCCTGAGAATATGCGGGCGATGGCCGAACAGCATCCGATAGGCGGTCGCCAGGGGCAGCATATAGCAGCTACCGTATTCTGCTGCAAATGCTGGCTGTGGTGATGTCAAAAAATGCCCGCGCACGGGTAATTCAATTGCCAACCTGCAATGAGGCCTTAGGCCTGCCCCGGCCCTGGGATCAGCAATGGAGCCTTCGGTTGCAGCAGGTCGTTGCCTATGAGACTGATCTTCTCGGCTTTGAGGACATCTTTGACGGCAGTGCGGTGATGGCCGCTGAGGAACAGCGCTTAAACCAGGCGGCAGAGGCTATAATCGCTGATATTGCGGCGGCGGGCGGCATGTTGGAAGCCTTGCAGCGGGGCGACCTAAAGGCGCAATTGGTGGCCAGTAATGCGGCCCGGCTCGCGGCGATCGAAAACAGCCGGCAGCCGGTGGTTGGGGTAAATTGTTTTCAGGAAACGGCAGCATCGCCGCTGGCCGCAGGTCAGGGCAGCAATTACCTAAGTGTTGATCCAGCGGTAGAAAAATCTCAAATTCATGACCTCAAAGCGTGGCGTAAGGGACGAGATGCCGATCAGGTGGCGGCAAGCCTGGCGGCATTACAGGCGGCAGCCCGCGCCGGTGATAACATCATGCCGCCGTCGATTGCTTGTGCCCATGCCAAAGTCACAACCGGCGAATGGGCCGACGCCTTGCGCCAGGTCTTTGGTGTTTTTCGACCACCGACCGGTGTTGACGGCTTGCTTACGGATCGCGCCGATGCCGAATTCACGGCGCTGACGGCAGCGGTTGCCGGGTTACACGCGAAACTTGGCCGGGCACCGAAACTCTTGATCGGAAAACCCGGCCTTGATGGCCACAGTAACGGTGCCGAGCAGATTGCGGTTCTGGCCAACACCGTTGGTTTTGACGTTGACTATGCAGGCATCCGCTGGACCGTTGATGATATTTTGCAACGTGTTACCGACGGTTGCCCCGATGCTGTCGGCCTGTCGATTTTGTCAGGCGCACATATGGCCATGGTCTCGGCGTTTTTGGCGGGACTGAAAGCCGCCCAGCCATCGCCGACCGCCGCCGCGCGGCGCTTGACACCGGTGGTGGTGGTCGGTGGGATTGTGCCGGCGGCCAATGCCGAGCAGTTAACCCAGGCAGGCGTGCCGCCGTGTATACGCCCAAGGACTTCGCCCTGACGCAGATCTTGCACGATATCGTGCAATACATCACCAAGCGTCATTAAGGCGCTTGAGCCGCCAATCGGCCCTCATATCTGCCGGAACGGCAGGCTTTCAGCTCCTGCAAGCCCCCCATAAGCGCAGGTTAAGCGGCTTCATTGACCAGGCGGCGGCGGCATTGATAGACTCGCCTGCAGCTGTCGTCGCCCAATCAGGCAGCGCAATTGATGGCATCGCTGCGGCGGTTGGGTTAAAGCCGCCAAAGGGGATCTTGGAATGCTGAGCGAACTGCGTGATGTCTAGCACAAACCGTCGTGAATTTGGTTATATGGGGCATATTCGGCTGTGTAACCGCCATGATATGACGCAATTTCGGCCATGGTGGATTGGTGACGCCTTGGTTGGTTATCTGCGCCCGCGTTTTGCCGGCCGACTGCTGGAATTCGGTAATGTTTTCAGCCAAGGTCCGGGCGGCGGGGTGCGTGTGCATCCAGCCCTGGCCAGCTTTTCAGATCGTACCGAAGCTGTGGCGGCGGTGTTAGACATTCTGTGGGCCGGCGGTGAAGCAGGCCGGCAGCGGGAGGAATATTATGGCGTCGTGACCACAATCGGTGCGCCGCCGTTGATGGCCATTGATCGCGGCGCGGTGACGCATTTTGGGGTGATCAGCGGTGGCTTTCATTTGAACGGCATTGTCCGTGGCCATGACCGGGATCACATGTGGGTGGCGCGGCGTGCGAAGACCAAGTCAACCTACCCCGACATGCTTGATAATATGGTTGCAGGCGGTCACCCGATCGGGCTGACGGCTCAGGAAAATTTACGCAAAGAATGTTTTGAAGAAGCTGGAATCCCTACGTCACTGGCCGATCAGGCGGTTGCGGTCGGGATCAGCAGCTACACGATGGAAGTTGACGAAGGTCTGCGACGACACGCTTTTTTCATTTATGATTTAGATGTGCCGTCAGAGTTTCGCCCACAGCCTGTGGATGGCGAAGTTGCTGAATTTAACTTGATGGCCGTTGATCAGGTGGCGGCGATTGTACGCCAGGGACAGGCTTTTAAATTTAACTGCAATCTGGTGTTGATCGATTACTTCGTGCGCACTGGCATGATCACCCCCGATGACGCCGACTATTTTCGGATCGTCACAGGCCTGCACCCGGCTTTACCGTAGACGTTGACAGGTGATTAATCGACCCAGCCAATACGATCGGAAGCCAGCAATTCGGCGATGTGATCGGGCACCTTGAGACCGGCTTTAACGGCAGCCTCCAGCTTGACTTCGGCCGCTCGAACGCGCTGCAAACGCGCCAGTGTGGCCGCTGCCTGTGCGTGCGGCACAATAACCACACCGTCACGATCGCCAACCACAATATCGCCGCTGTCAATCCGCACACCGCCGCAGGTAATCGGCAACCCAATGCTGCCGGGTCCAACCGACGCCGGTGAATTGGGGGTAACGCCGGCATGGAAAATCGGCAAGCCGACCGCCTCAATACCGCTTTGATCGCGGATGGTCGCATCGGTAACCAAAGCTGCCGCCCCGGCATTTTTGAGCATGCCCAGCAGTAAATCGCCGGTGACGGCGGCCTGTAAATGACCGTCGGTCGTGCAGACCACAATATCGCCGGGTTGGACCTGTGCACATGCTGCCAGCAAAGCCAGATTATCGGCGGGATAACAAAATGCCGTCAGCGCCGGGCCGCAAATCGACGCCCTGGCCGGATTATGCGGTTTGACGGCTCGATCAAGGGCGCCACGGCCATCCATGGCATCTACCAGATGCACTGTCATGGCATCCTGAAAGCCGCTGAGCAGGTCCGCATCGACACGTGTTAGGGAACGCCGAATCGTTAAAATTGGAGG
This sequence comes from SAR116 cluster bacterium AG-355-O21, assembly GCA_003280605.1. GTDB lineage: Bacteria > Pseudomonadota > Alphaproteobacteria > Thalassobaculales > Thalassobaculaceae > TMED26. Next base: position 14,019 of record QCEM01000002.1, read on the forward strand.
GCCTTCAATCATGAATTTACCTTTTCAGCCTCGCCGGCGGTGATTGTCAGAATGGGCCGTGAATACGCCAAACTATACCAAGTCTTAAGCAAAGCGAGCGTATTTTTCGCATCTAACCGGTGATTTTTGTGGCGTGCATATCAATAACGGCAAAGTAGTCATCAAAAAGATACCGGACTGTCGCATTTCAGTCATAAATATGATATCTATTGAGGCGGTGAAAGGGTGTGTGAAATACAGAAAAAACAAAGGTTAATATGAAAAAACTTGCTTTATAACAACCACTTTAGGGCGAGCATATGAATCGAGCTGACGCAGAACGTTTAATTGTCAAAATAGCAGACAATAATAATGAGATTGATGCGGCGCAGGCACTTCGATATGAGGTTTTTTATTGTGAGCAAGCAGCGACCGCAACGGCTGAGCAAGCGCGGCGCAAACGCGATTTCGATCATTACGATGGCGTTGCTGACCACTTGATTGTGATTGATCCGGCGATTGTTGACAAAAGCGCACAGGTTGTGGGAACCTATCGACTGCTGCGGCATGGCCAAGCGAAAACCAGTGACGGGATTTATTCCGCCGGCGAATATGACATTTCCCGGCTTTTAAATCGTGGGTCAAAGCTGCTTGAACTCGGCCGTTCCTGCGTTGCCAAATCACATCGTAATCGACAAACCATTAACCTGTTATGGCAGGCCATCGCAGAATACATTGACCGCCATAACATCGACATTCTGTTTGGGTGTGCGAGCTTTCCCGGCACGCAGCTGGAAAATTTGCGTTTACCGTTGTCTTATCTGTATCATTTCCATCTGGCGCCGAGCGAAATCAGGCCGCGGGCGCTAGACGGTCGTTTTGTGGAGATGAATCAAATCCCTAAACATCATATTTCCGAACGTGAAGCCCGCTTTGCTATACCGCCGTTAATCAAGGGCTATATCCGCCTTGGTGCGCAGATCGGCAATGGTGCCGTGATTGATCATGATTTTGCAACGGTTGACGTTTGTATCGTGTTAAGCCGGGCGCAAATTAACGCCCGTTATGGCCGTCACTACCAGATGTCGCGCGGCGCAGTTTAAGCACAGGGGCAGCATTTGGCATTTGTGGCGGCGGTTATTGCGGCAGCTAAGTTAGCCGGGTTTGGAACTGCAATTGTGCTGCTGGCTCCATTGCACATGGTATTGCGTCGGCTATTGGGGCGGCGCCATCTGATACCACGGCTGTTCCACCGGATCTTGTTGCAGCTGTTTCAGATCACCGTCAGATGCGATGGTGCTGCCCCGCACGCAGGCGCGATCATCGTCAGCAACCATCTTTCATACCTCGATATTCCGGTCATCGGTGCGCATGTGAATCACAGCGTTTTCGTGGCTAAAAAGGATGTCGCCGGCTGGCCGCTATTTGGCTGGTTGGCGCGCCTACAAGATACGATTTTCGTTGATCGCCGGCCATCTTCGGCACAGCGCACCCTGGCAATGCTGCAAGCCGACTGGCCGAAATCTGCGAATGTGATTATTTTTCCCGAGGGCACATCGACCAACGGGGTCTCTGTAATGCCCTTTAAATCCAGCCTTTTTGCATTGTTTGCCGGGCATGCAGAGCAATTTGTTCAGCCCCTGACTCTGCGCCTGGAAAACGCTAACGGGCTGCCGATTGAGGCTTGTTCTGAGGCGGCGCCGGCAGCGCTCGCGCAGCAGCAATCCGCCGGCCGTGATTATTATGCATGGCATGGCGATATGGAATTGCCGCCGCATTTATGGGCTTTTGCCAAAGGCCGTGGGGCAACCATTCGGTTGATTTTTCATGAACCGATTGCGGCCGGCGACTATCCGGACCGCAAAGCCTTCGCGCAGCTGTGTTTTCAGCATGTTCGTGGCGGTCTTGGCGGGCCAGTTTCCTATGGGGGTGGCACCGTCACGCCGGCCGCCGCAGCGGTTGCCGGCGGCGGCGATTTTTGGCACCTCGCTTAAGGCTGTTCACCCGGTGCCAGGTCCAAAACACGTGCCGCCGGCAGGGCGGCGATTAATTCCCGGATTGTCTGTCCTTGGGGCGGCGTTTTGGGCGGCGCAAAAACCTCGAAAACCGGATCGATCGCCACAAAACGGGCCCGCTCTTGGGGATATCTAAAGGTGTGAAATACCGGTAAAAGCTCGGATGGAATCGGCGCCAGATGATGCGGGTAGTCAATCAGATTAATGGCCGCTATGGGCGTGACATCGGTATCAAAGTCAGCTTTGCAATGGTCAGGTTGAAACATGAAAACATGGTCCGAATATGAGACTTTATGGTCGATACCAATGCATGAATAACAGGATTTGCATAAAATGCGTGTCGATTTGGCATCGGCACGCAATTGGCAGGCAAACATGTTTTCGACGCCGTGAAAGGCGGCAAAATCAGAACGGAAGTAGACGGAGTAGATAATATCCTTGGGCGTTGCGGCACCGTGTTTTGCAGCCCAATGCACGGCTTGCCGGCAGTCCTCGCAGGCGCATAGCAGCGACATTTTCGGTTGGACATCATTCAACTCCAAAGCGCAAGCGCCACAATTACACGAAACTTTTCCTGACTCTGCCATCTCAATCATCATCCAATATAATTATCATCAAACCGACCGCCGGCATCCTACGGGCAACAATCACGCACGTAAATATGCGGCCTTTAGGCTGCCGTTAGGCGGGTAATAACGGCTGCTGAGATCATGGTAATCGATCGACCATAGCGTCGCGCACAGCTGTTACCACCGGGTCCCATTGCAAAGGGGTTTTTTGTCGGAAGAGCCGGGTTTTCGGATACCAGCTGGCCTGCTCGCCGTCATCAAACCAGAACCAGCTTTGCCCTGGGCCGCGCGGCAACATGACCCAAGTCTCGATGCCCATTGCCCCGGCCAGATGGACCGTCGTGTTTGGAATGCTGATCACCAGGTCAATGGTTGCCAGTCGTTTTAAAAATTCATCCAAATGCTGAATTTGGTCGGCATCGGGATTCTGCTCGATGTGGATTCCCAGGGCTTTGGCTGTGCTTGCAATTTCCTGCTCATGATCGCCATATTGAAGATTAACCCAGTCGATCCCCGGCAAGGACAACAGCGGTGACAGGGTTGTCAAATGGATTGACTTATAGTCTCCAATCGTTGGGTTGATGCTGTGGAAAGATAGACCCACGCGCGGTCTTTTTCGCTCAGGTGGCATGATCGGCGTCGATTTAAGCAAGGCTTGCGGTGGCGGCAGCTGGGTGGCGTCATCCAGCAAGAACCGGCCAATAAATTCTAAGCGATAACCGGCGCTGGCGGTTTTGGCAGCCTGCCGTAAACGTTGCTGGTCGGTTTTGGCGATAAATTCCACCGCCGGTAGGGCGGCCGCAAGATAGGGCACGATCCGGCGGTCCACGGCGACCGTTAGACTACCGACATGTTTGCGCAATGCGGGCAGCAAGTTTGCAAATAATACTTCGTCACCAATCTGGTCGTCGCTCCACAATAATAGCTGGCCATTTGGTATCGGCACGCCGGTCCACAACGGTAGATCATGGCCGATGGCGTCGGGCCGGGTGTTGTGATGCCGCCATTCAGCCTCAAAAAATTCCCAGCCGCGTTTGAAATCTCGCTGCAATAAATAATTTCGTCCAAGCGTGGTGCAGGCCGGCAGGTAGGATGGTGCCATAATCACCGCCCGTTGGAGGGTGGTTGTTGACGTGATCAAATCGCCCAGGGATTTTTGCGCAATGCCTAAGAACGTCTGACTGTGGTAGGCGCTAGGGGTTAGAATTAAGGCGCGGCGATAGCATTTTTTGGCGGCGCTGATATCGCCACCGTTGCGCCCCAACTCACCGGCTACTTCCCAACTATTTGACCTTGACGGTGCCGATTTAAGGGCGCGGCCAAGCCACTTCCGGCGGTCGGTCGGCGCACCTGTTGCCGCGAAGGCCAGCATGGCTGAACTCAAGGACGGGGCAATGATCACAGCTTGTTGGAAGCAGGTTTTTGCGCTTGGTCGATGTGCGTGCGATGGCCGTTGTTGCAGCAATTGGCCGAAATTTCTAAAAACTTCGGCTTGCAACCTGCTGCGCTCATGGCCGTCAAGGGTCAGCAATGCCCGCTCGGCAAATGCGAATGCCTTATCGGCGGCAGTCGGCAGTCGGGCGCTGGCTTGCGAAAGGCCGAACCAAGCCACAGCCTGCCGGGGACTGGTTAATACGGCCTGCCGAAACAGGCCATAGGAAACCGCAAACTGACCCGCACTTAAGCGATCTAAGGCGTCTTTGATCATCCGTCCACTTTGTCGGTTCCGGCCGCCTGTTGATCGGCGAACCTGTGCAAGGCTCGGTTGTCGGGTGACGAGCGGCAGGGCCGACAGCGTGCCGACCGATTTTTTACTGATCGCTTTGGCCTAATATACAAAGAATAACATAAAATTTATAGTCGGATCAAACGGGCGGTAGGCTCGCAACCGCAGCCATGGCGTTTGCATCGCAGCAATATTTTCGGCAGGTTTGACCGTAACGAAACGCAACCGGGGGCGGGATATGGTAACGGCGACATCAGAATATATTAATTGCGCGGGATTTGAGCTGCATTACGTGACCTGGGGCCGCCCGGATAAGCCGCCGGTAATCCTATGGCATGGCTTAGCACGCACCTGTCAGGACTTTGCGCCTTTGGCGGCAGCATTGGCAGATGATTATTGGTTGATTGCGCCGGACACAATCGGCCGTGGTCTCAGTGAGTGGAGCCGCACCCCAGACGCAGACTATAACTTTGCCCGCTATGGCGAGATCGCCGCCGGTCTGATGGATCATCTTGGGGTGCGGTCGGCATCCTGGGTCGGCACCTCGATGGGCGCGTCACTGGGTATCTTTGCTGCCGGTGGCCTGCTTGCCGACCGCATTAACAGGTTGGTCTTGAACGATATCGGTCCCGAATTACCGGCTGCGGCGGCGGAACGGATTGCGACCTATGTTGGTGCCCCGCCGGTTTTCCAACGGGCCACTGAATTAGAAGCCTATCTGCGTGAGATTTACACGCCCTTTGGTTTTATCCCCGAGCTGCAATGGCGGCGGATGATGGAAAGCTCGTTTCGGCGTTTGCCCGACGGCCAAGTCACGGCCCATTACGACCCGGCAATTGTGCGGCAGCTGCAAGCAACCTCAGGCGATTTCACCCGCTGGGTGGAATATGATCAGATTTCATGCCCGATCTTGATCTTGCGCGGCGCTACCTCAGACCTGCTGAGCACGCAAATGGCTGCCGAGATGTGCCGCCGGCAACCGGCAGCGCAGCTCATCGAAATCGCCGATTGTGGCCATGCCCCGGCCCTCACCGTGGCCAGCCAGATTGATCCGATTGCAGACTTCCTGGCGGCCTAAGCGGTAGGCTCGCCAAGGGGTCGGCGGGGTTTTCCGGCAGGTTTTTGATTGTTGTGTGGGATCAAAAAGAAGTGGTGCCGCAGAGAGGACTTGAACCCCCGACCCCATCATTACGAATGACGTGCTCTACCACCTGAGCTACTGCGGCCCCATATGCGCGTTTTAGGCTTTTCGATGCGCTGGTGCAAGGGGCAATCGTTGCGGGATTTCAGGGTCTGGTAATCTCACCGCAACCGATCGCCGTTAACTGCCGGGTTTGCTATCGGATGTTACCGCCAGCTGAGTGGGCGGGGTTTCTTCCGCAGTCACCACGGTGCCGTCGTCTGCCGGCGGCGCTGTTAACCGCGCAACCTTGGGCGGTGCTTTCCAGGTAATTTCGTTAAAGCTGCCGCAATTTCCGCAGATCGCCTGCCAGGTTGGCTGCACCGCGCCGCACCCAAGACAATGCCACGCCGGGTCAGCAGGGGCTTGTTGTGCGGCCCGAAGCCAACGCCGCGCGGCTGCCGCGTCGCCATGTTCAGCTTCCTCAAGATCCGCTTGCAGGCGGCAGGCGCGGACGCTGCATTGGGCGCTATCGATGGCTTCCAACTGGGTCCGGGCGGCACCCCATAGATCGGCCGCTAAGGCAGCTTCGGCAATGGCAAGGCGGCTTTCGATAGCCTCCGGGGCACGGGCCACCAGCTTTTGCACACGTTGCACATGGACCAGCGGCGTCTCGCTCGCCATCAGTTGACGATAGGCGGCGGCCAGGTCGGGATGCGGCATCCGTGGCCACAGTGCTTCAATCACACCAGCGGCTTTCTTGGTTTTGTTTGTTGCCGCCAAAAGTGTTGCTTGCAGGCAGGCCGCAGGCACGAAATCAGGCACGGCTTCAAGGGCATTGGCCGTCAGTGTTAAGGCTTCCGGGATATTGCCGTCACGCTGGGCTTGGCGGGCGCGCTCCAGCAGCAGGGCGCTGCGGTGCCGGCGGCCGATTGGCTCGGCGATAATGCGCCGGCGGACGCCATCATAAAGTGCTTGTTGGGCCGGCCACCAATTTCCGGCGCGGGCTTCTTGTTCAAACACGGTTTGGATGGCCAAGGCGGAATCAGGGCGCAAGTTGCGTGCCTCGGTGGCCAGGGCGAGCGCTACCTGCGGGTCATTTTGATCAAGTGCCAAGCGCAACAGACCGGTCAGCCCAAGATAGCTGGTCTCGGCATCGTTACGCAGGGCCTCAAAATATTTTTCTGCCGCATCTTCATCGCCGTTTAACGCGGCTGCTTGGGCCGATAAAAGCCGCGTTAAGCGCGGGTCAGACAACAGTTTATCGGCTTTTTTCGCAAGCACGCCGGCCTGTTCAGCATCGCCGGCGGCAACTGCCGCTAAGCCAAGGGAAAGGGCTTGAAAACCTGCTTCCCGGCGACGCAGGCTGCGGCGGCTCAAAAAAGCCCCCGGCGCGCGCAGGAAGCCGGACCATATTTGCAGCAGCATTAAAATCACGGCAAAGCCGACGATGATGGCAGCGGCTAAGACACCGACACTGGTTTCGATGTGATAGTTGAACCACACGACCGCGACTTTGCCGGGATGGTCGGCAAACCAAACGGCGGCGGCCACCAGCACAGCGATCTGAACGGCATAAAATAAAACCCGCGCCATCGCCTTAGTTACCTGTCTGTTTGGCCGGCTGCAGCGCCGTCACCGCGTTTGCCTGCAAGTTGCGGACAATGGTATCTAGGGTGAGCCTGGTACGGGCAGCGGTCAGCCATGGCTCGGCGGCGGCGGCGGCGGCGTCAGGCAAGTCTGCTAAGGCCGCAATCGCGGCACCCAGTTCACCGGCACCGAGAGCTGCTTCAGCGCGGGCAATTTTGGCATCGATATCGTCGCCTTCACCGTCAATTCGGCGGACTTCAACAACTTCCGCCAGGCGGTTCAAAATCTGTCCGGTAAAGCCGCGGTCCTCGCCAACTTGCGCGGCCCGAATCAGCGTCGGCAGCAAGCGGCTGAATTGAGTTTTCAAAGCGGCCACGGTGATCACGCCGGTGGCCGCCTGGGCGCTCAGAAAGGCGCGGTCTTGGGGATCAAGATCAGCGGGTGCAATGGCGGCCAATTCGGCTTCAAAATTACCGTTCCTAGCGCTCGCTTGGGCCAATAAATTAGCAGCTAACAAACGGCTGCCGCTGGCATGATCAACCGTGCTTTGGGCGGTGAACTGGGTGTTCATCTCGGCGGCTAGGGTGGCCAAACGGGCGGTCATGGTATCGGCCTGTTCTTGCATCTGTAAGCGCAGGCTGCGGTTCTCCTCCGTCAGCGCCGAAACTTGCGCCGTCAGATCGCTGGACGGTGCCGCTTCTAGTTTGTCTAAGCGTTTGTTGGTATCGCTCAAAATAGTTTGCAAACGGCTGAGCTCTGCGGCGTCCGCCGCCGGCCCGGCCGATGCGCTCACGGCTGCCTGCGTGCGGGCGACGGCGCGCGTCTGGAGCGCCTGTATTTGTGCGCTTAGCCGGTTGTCTAAATCTTTTAAATCCTGGCCAAGCGCCTGCACGGTCTTGGCAATCTGCGGCACTTGTTGTGCAACCTCCGGCGGAGTCGATCTTGCCTGGCGCGCCTGTAAGTCTGCAATCTCGGCGGCTAAGTCCGCAACACGCTTTGCCAAAATTGTCACGGGGTCGGGCGGCATGGTCCTGCCCGGCACCTCAGGTGCGGGCGTCGGGACCGCATTGGGGCGCAAAAAGTTTGGTGTGGCGACACCCAATTGGTTCAGATATGGCGTTGCTGTCGGGGCCCAAAGATCACGGCTCACGATCAATCCAATCGCCGCCGCGATGAGCAGCACGACAAGCACAATTACCGCTGTTAGCAAGCGCCGAGCTTTTGAGGGCAGGGCCGATGCTTGTGGCTGTTTGCGATCGCCGGCATCACCGTCAACGGCATTCTCGGACACTGTTTCGCTGATCGCAGTGACCGGCTTTTTTGAGCTCTCTTTTGGCGTTTCAGGCATTCGCGCTACCTTCGTCCTCAGGCGCCGGCACCATAGGTGCCAATGATTAAATCCAACATTACGGAACTGTGGGGCTGAGCTGCCACATGGCTCTGCCGCCAAAGCAGTTCTCGATTTGCGATCTCTGCTATCTGAGGACTTAAGCAGAAGCTGTCAATACACGCAATCTTGCAACCAAGATGATGGTGCTTTATCAGCCTGCAAAATACCCGTGCGGTTTCTGCAGATGCGAGCGCCACAGCCCTGATTTCAGCTGCCTCCAGGGCCGCAATAGTGGGTGCTTGCAGGTGTTCGACAGCCTGTGTTCGATAGCAATTGATGCGGTCCACCGTAAAGCCGTCAGCGGATAGCTCCGCCGCCAGATCAAGCGCGACCGTGGTCGCTGCAAGATACAGCAACGGGCCTTGGCTTGGGCTGTAATCGCGGCGCACCAAAGCGGCCAGATCAGCTGCATTGCCGTTGGCGCTGATCACCTGGCTAAAACCATGCCGGCGAGCAATTGCCGCGGTTGTATCGCCGACCGTGAGAATCGGTAAATCCCGCCTGAGGGCAAGTTGGCTCAGGCCGGGGACGGCGTTACCGCTGGTGATCAGGGCGGCGCTCCAATCGCTGCTTTGCCGGGCCGCCGGCAGCATCGCTTCCGGCGGCAATGCATGTGCCGTCAACAGCGGTTCATTCCAGCAGTTGATGCCGGCACTATTGAGGGCTGCCAGCCAAGGCCCTGCTGCCGCCTGGCTACGGGTCAGCAGCACAGTCGCTGGCTTAAAGGGTGACATTTTGCCCTGCCTGCGCCAGCAATTCGGCACCCACACGCGTACCGATGGCAACAGCGTTATCGGCGCTGCCGCTGGCACTGGCGGCAACGACCTCCCGGCCGTCATCACTGGCCAGCTTGGCGGTCAAGTGCAGAACGCCGTCGCGGATTTGTGCCAATCCGGAAACCGGGGTCCCGCAGCTGCCGTCAACTTTCGCCAACATCGCCCGCTCCGCTGTTACGCATAAACGGCTGTCGCGGTCATCTATGGCGGCCAGCCATGTGGCGATAGCGGCACCGGGCCGGCAATCAGCGCTCCGTGCCTGAATACCGATCGCCCCCTGGCCAACAGCCGGCGGCATATCGTCAATGTCCAGGGCGCCAACGAGCAAATCATCCATTTTCAGGCGTTTTAGGCCGGCGACGGCCAGCAAGGTGGCGTCCGCAAGACCATCATTAAGCTTGCGCAGACGGCTCTCGACATTGCCGCGAAACGTAATGATCTTCAGGTCCGGGCGCTGCGCCAACAGGAAGGCACGCCGGCGCACGGACGTGGTTCCGACAACCGCACCCGGCGGCAGATCAGATAGTTTTCGTGCCTCGGTTGCAATCAATGCATCACGCGGGTCGGTACGGGGCAGAATGGCCGCAATCTCCGTGCCTTCGGCCAGTACCGTTTCCACATCCTTCATTGAATGCACCCCAATATCGACCGTATTGGCATGAATTGCTTCTTCAATTTCTTTAATAAACAGGCCTTTACCGCCAATCTCGGCCAGTGGCCGGTCTTGGATGCGGTCACCTGTTGAGGTGATGATCACAATTTCAATCGCCGTTGGTGCCGCCAGCACCGGAAAGGCGGCCCGCAAGGCGTCGGCCACCATGTTGGCTTGTAAGCGCGCCAGGGGCGAGCCGCGGGTGCCAATCCGCAAAGGCAATGTCTGTTCATGCTTCTCATTCATGACGCAATTGTGTAGACCGAGGTGACAAACAAGAAAAGCCGGAAGTGGAATTAAATGGCCGAACCGCCGAAAACCACCCGCCAAAACCTCATGGTGTTAGGGATTGAGACAAGCTGCGATGAGACGGCTGCCGCCATTGTTGACGGCCGCGGGCAGATTCATGCAAATGTGGTTTTATCGCAGATTGATGACCACCGGCCCTATGGGGGTGTGGTTCCCGAAGTTGCCGCCCGTGCCCACCTTGAGCATCTGGATGGCTTGATCAAATCAGCGCTGACGCAGGCAGCGGTCGGCTTTGATGATTTAGATGGTATCGCCGCCACCGCCGGTCCGGGCCTGATCGGCGGGGTGTTGGTTGGTGCTGTCACTGGTAAAGCGATTGCCTTGGCCCGTAATTTACCGTTCATCGCGGTCAACCATTTGGAAGGTCATGCGCTGACGGCGCGGCTGACCAATGACGTCGATTTTCCCTATCTGTTGCTTTTGGTCTCCGGCGGCCATTGCCAACTACTGGCGGTGACGGCGGTGGGCCAGTACCAGCAGCTTGGCAGCACCATTGATGACGCTGTCGGTGAGGCTTTTGACAAAGTCGCCAAAATGCTTGACCTGGGATATCCGGGCGGTCCGGCATTAGAGCGGACCGCTCTAACAGGGGATCCAACAGCTGTTGACTTGCCCCGGCCCATGCGCGGCCGTCCAGGCTGTGATTTTTCATTCTCAGGGTTAAAAACCGCAGTGCGTCAGCGCCTGCCGGCAACGGATCCAGGGGGCAATTGGCGTGCCGATATGGCCGCGAGTTTTCAAGCGGCGGTCGCCGATTGTCTTGCCGACCGAACCGCCCGGGCGATCAAAATTTTCAGCGCCAACCATGGCAGCGGTCATCGCTTGGTTGTTGCCGGCGGTGTTGCCGCCAACCACTTCCTGCGCCAGCGATTGCAATCGGTGGCCGAGGCCGGCGGGATGACGTGGGTCGCACCGCCGCCTGCCTTGTGTACGGACAATGCTGCCATGATTGCTTGGGTGGGTTTGGAACGGCTGGCGGTTGGTGATACCGATAGCCTTGATTTTGCGCCGCGCCCGCGCTGGCCGTTAGATGCTGCTTCAGACCGCAAGGCGGCAGGTTGATGGCGGCACAAAATAATAAAATGGCGGTTATTGGCGGTGGCTCATGGGGCACCGCCTTGGCCGAATTAGCGGCCCGCGCAGGTCACGCCGTTCGCCTTTATGCCCGCGATCCGACGATTGTTGCGCAGATTAACGATGACCGCGAGAATCCGGCCTATCTGCCGCAAACCCGCCTACACGATCAGCTCACGGCAACCGCCGAGATGGCCGCCCTTGGTGATGCCGAAGTGGTCTTGCTGGTGGTGCCGGCGCAGCAGCTCCGGTCGGTGGCGCGTGATTTACAAGCAGCGGTTCCGGTGCCGGTCCCTGTTGTGATCTGCGCCAAAGGCATTGAGCATGGCAGCGGGCTGTTGATGAGCGAGGTCGCCGCTCAGGAACTGCCGAACTGGCCGCTGGCGGTCTTGTCGGGGCCATCATTTGCCGCCGAAGCGGTGCGCGGCCAGCCGACCGCCGTCACCCTTGCGGCCAATGACATCGCCCTCGCACAAAACCTGTCCGCAGCGCTTGCCTCGGCATATTTTCGTCCCTATAGCAGCGATGACATCGTCGGCGTTGAGGTCTGTGGGGCACTCAAAAATGTCATCGCAATTGCTGCCGGAATTGCTGGTGGATTGGGGTTTGGGGCGAACACCAAAGCCGCGTTGATCACCCGCGGACTGGCTGAGATCGGGCGGCTTACCCGCGCCCTTGGCGGCCGCCCGGAAACCACCATCGGTCTCGCCGGTCTTGGCGATTTGATGCTTACCTGTGGCAGTCGGCAATCGCGTAATACCGATTTAGGTTACCGCATCGGCAGCGGCGAAGCCGTGCCGCAGGCTTTGGCATCCGGTCCGTTGGCCGAAGGTGTTTATTCTGCTGCTGCGGTGTTGGTGCGGGCCGCAAATGCCGATGTTGAAATGCCGATCGCGGCGGCGGTTGACGCGGTGATCAACAAAAATGCCGATTTGACCGCAACGGTCGATGGGTTGTTGGCGCGGCCGCTGCGTGGTGAGCATGATCGTTGATTGCCGTCGGCGGCCCCATTGGCTAGATTTAAGCCCTCATGTCGTCATTGTGACGTCAGCTGTTGAAAGGTGAAATGATGGCTTATTGGTTATTCAAATCGGAGCCGGGCACGTGGTCGTGGGATGATCAGGTCGCAGCAGGCGAAAGCGGTGCCGAATGGGATGGGGTACGGAATTATCAAGCGGCCAATAACATGAAGGCGATGGTGGTTGGTGACCGCGGCTTTTTTTATCACTCGGTGAATGAAAAACAGGTTGTCGGCGTGGTTGAGGTCAGCCGGGAATATTACCCTGATCCGACCGATCCTTCGGGGCGCTTTGGGATGGTCGATGTGCGTGCCATTAAAGCTGTCGGCACGCCGGTGACACTGGCCGCGATTAAAGCCGAGCCGGCACTTGCCGATTTAGCTTTGGTGCGCCAGTCACGCTTGTCGGTGGTGCCTGTCGGTGACCACGAATGGCAAATCATCTGCACCATGGCGGGCATTGATCCGGCATAAGCTGTGACGGCGGCCGCCAGATCGGTGCTTAGTGATTTAATTCTTCAAGTGCCGTGAAATGAGCGAGCGCCCCTGGGTTGGCCAGCGCCTCGGTATTCTTCACTTGTCGTCCGTGAACCAAATCACGCACCGCCAGTTCAACAATCTTGCCGCTTTTGGTGCGGGGAATTTCAGCAACTTGCAAAATCTTGGCAGGCACATGGCGGGGCGTTGCGCCGCTGCGAATTTGGCTTTTTATGGCGCTGATCAGGGTGTCATCGAGGACCCGGCCGGGCCGCAGGGTGACAAATAAAACCACCCGCACATCACCTTGCCATTGCTGGCCGATCACCAGACCCTCGGTGACATCGTCGATTTTTTCGACCTGGCGGTAAATCTCGGCGGTACCGATGCGGACACCGCCAGGGTTGAGAACCGCATCCGAGCGCCCATAGACAATCATCCCGCCATGCTCGGTCAGCTCAACATAATCACCATGGCACCAGACATTAGCGAACTTATCAAAATAGGCAGCATGGTATTTGCTGCCGTCCGCGTCATTCCAAAACTTGATCGGCATTGACGGGAAGGCCGCCGTGCAGACCAACTCACCTTTGGCGGCGATCAGCGGTTTGCCGGCGTCATCCCAAACCTCGACCTGCATGCCAAGGCCGCGCTTTTGGATTTCGCCGCGCCAAACCGGGCCAATCGGATTACCAATCACAAAACACGATACAATGTCCGTGCCGCCGGCAATCGATGATAAACAAATATCGGTTTTGATGTTTTGGTACACATAATCGAAGCCTTCGGGCACCAATGGTGACCCTGTTGACGCCATGGTTCGCACACTGGCCAGTGAATGGCTGTCTTTCGGCTTGAGGCGGGCCTTATTGCAAGCGTCGATATATTTGGCCGAGGTGCCGAACAGGGTCATTTCTTCGGCATCGGCAAAATCAAATAAAATATTTCCGTCAGGATAGAAAGGCGAGCCGTCATACAGCAGCAAAGTGGCCTCCACAGCCATGCCCGATACCAGCCAGTTCCACATCATCCAGCCACAGGTTGTGAAGTAGAAGACGCGGTCATTGGCCTTCACGTCGCTTTGCAGGCTATGTTCTTTGAGATGCTGTAATAAGATGCCGCCGATTCCATGGACAATGCATTTTGGCACCCCGGTGGTCCCTGACGAGTACATGATATACAGCGGTTCATTGAACCCCATCGGCTGAAAGTGGATCGTTGTTGCGGCAAAGGCGGCGGTGAAGTCGTCCAGATGTTGTGCCAACGGTAATTCATCAATCGCCGGCTGCGGCCGGATATGTGACACCACCACTACGCGCACCAGCGACGGAAGCGCTGCGGCCACTGCAGCGACCTTATCGAGCACATCAATGGCTTTGCCGTTATAGTGATAACCTTCCACGGCGATAAGTATTTTCGGCTCAATCTGGCCAAATCGGTCGAGCACGCCTTGGACCCCAAAATCCGGTGAGCAGCTGGACCAAACCGCCCCAAGTGACGCTGTCGCCAACATTGCGATGACCGTTTCGGGCATGTTTGGCATGAATGCCGCAACGCGGTCACCTGGCCCAACGCCGGCGGCGGCCATCGCTTGCGCCAGTCGGGAAACCTGCGCGTAGACCTCAGCATGGCTCAGCCGGCGTTTGATTTTGTCCTCGCTCCAAAACACCATTGAGTCCGCCTCGTCGGTACGGCGTAACAGGTTTTCGGCAAAATTAATTTTAGCGTTCGGGAAAAACCGTGCGCCAGGCATCTTATCGCCATCCTGCAAATAGGGCGCGGCGCCCTTGTCACCGATCACGCCGGTGAAGTCCCACAATGTCTCCCAAAAGTCGGCACGCGCCGTGATTGACCACTCATAGAGTGCATCGTAGCTGGCCAGTGACACCCCATGCCGGCGGTTAACCAGGTCCATAAAGTGGCTGATGTTAGCGTCGGCAATGCGGGCTTCGCTGGGGTGCCACAGGGGGCTTTCGGCGAGGGTCGTCATTAACGTGGTCTCCGTCTCAATCAGGTGGTAGGTCGCAAAGGTGGTGTCGGGGCATCAAAAAATACTGTCTGTTTCATTACAATAAGCACAGCTGGCCGACAATCGTCTCAGCGACGGCGGTGCGATTATTGCCGCCGGGATCACTGCTGGCGTCTGTTTGAGCCAGTATATTTCGTGGCCGCAGACAGGGCGCTGACCTCTAGTCGTGGTCGGCCGTCGGCGGATCGTCGAAGGCGTCCATCCACGCCCCACTGAGGCCATAGGAAGCTTCCCGACTGTAGACCGGGCCATCGGGGTGCAGGCGGCTGCTGTACAGGTGAAATTCGGTCGCCACAATCGGCTCGGATCGAAACAGATTGTGGCTTGCCAGGTAACCGGCCAGGGCGTCGGGGTTGAGGGCGCGGGCACGGGCCAGGGTGACATGTGGCCGAAAAGCCTGTTTGTCTAATTTCAAACCAAGCCGCCGGAGGTCCCGATTGATGCGTTGGTAAAGGGCGTGCAAGCCAGGGTCCGCTTCCACACCTAACCAGATTGCTTTCGGGCGATTAGCTTTCTGCCAATGGCCCATGCCGACCAGTGAAAAACTAAATGCCGGCGCCTCGATCTCGGCCAAAATGGTCTCGATATCATTGCGTTCGGGGCCGCTAACCTCGCCGATGAAACGCAGGGTTAGATGCAGGTTTTCCGGGTCAACCCAACGCGCCCCTTGCAGGCCGTGGCAGATCGATTGCAGTCGATCGGTCAGCGATGACGGCAATCCAAGGGCGACGAATAAACGATGCATGGCGGCGCTCCGTAAAGGCAAAACCCGCAAAGGTTATTTTTCAAGGCTGGCCAATAAACGCTCGACGGCTGGCAGAATACGCTCGACGACAATACCAACGCCGGTTGCATTTGGATGAATGCCATCGCTTTGGTTCAAGGATTGTTGGGCGGCAACCCCGTCCAGGAAAAACGGGTATAAATCGACTCCATGGTGGCGGGCGACGATGTCAAAGATTTTGTTAAATTCATCCCCAAAGCCGCGCCCCATATTCGGCGGCGCTTGCATCCCTGCCAGCAGAGTCGGCACCCCCGCCTGTTTCAAGGTGGCCACGATCGCCATTAAATTGTCGAGCGTTTCCGCCGGATCAATGCCGCGCAGGCCATCATTGGCCCCCAGTTCAACAATGATGGCATCAGGTTGCTCATTAAGGCTCCAGGCCAGACGCGCCCTGCCGCCGGCCGTGGTGTCGCCGGAGACACCGGCATTGATAACCGTCACCGCATGACCGCGGTCGTGCAGGGCGCGCTGCAATTGAACTGGGAAGGCGTCTTTGGCCGCCAGCCCGTAGCCGGCGGTTAAGCTGTCGCCAAAAACCATTAGTTTGATCGCCTGCTGATCCTTTCCGGCGCTCATGGCGGCTATGGATTGCAGGCAGATCACGGCCAGCATTAACAGCAAAAGCCGGCAAATTTGCGCCGTTGCTTGGATTCGCTGCTTGATCGTGGTGCGGCTCAAACCATATGTCTGACTACTCATTTGTGACCTGCTAACGGGTGCAACAACTATACAGGATGTGAGATGTCTATGCAGACAACTGCTTTCAATAGCAAAAATACATCACCTGTTTTATTGAACCTGAGCGATCTGCATTTGTCACTGGCCAGTGCCGCCGGGCAGGTTGACATTTTACGTGGCATTGATTTGCAGTTTGGCTTCGGCGAAACCGTCAGCATCGTTGGGCCGTCCGGTGCCGGAAAGTCGACGTTGATGATGGTTACTGCCGGTCTGGAACAACCAAGCCGTGGTCGGGTTGAGGTCGCTGGCCACAATCTGACCGCCATGGATGAGGATCAACTGGCGCTGTTTCGGCGCGACAACATTGGTATTGTCTTCCAAGCATTCCGGCTTGTACCAACGATGACAGCCATTGAGAATGTTGCGATCCCGTTAGAGTTGGCAGGCCATCCAGAACCTTTCGATGGGGCCCATGCCGCCCTTGAAAAAGTCGGTTTGAGCCATCGTGTTACCCATTACCCCGATCAACTCTCCGGCGGTGAACAACAGCGGGTGGCGGTGGCCCGTGCTTTTGTTGCCGACCCAAAGCTGCTGCTGGCGGATGAGCCGACAGGCAATCTCGATGGTGAAACCGGCGAAATGGTGTTCAACTTGTTGTTCGACATGCAGGCTGATTATGGAACAACTTTATGCTTGATCACCCATGACTTGTCTTTGGCGGCGCGGTGCCGGCGAACGGTGCACCTGGCCGATGGCCGGATAACTGCTGATGAAACCGTTCCGGCAGTGGCGCCATGAGCGCCGATACCCTACCAACACAGTCGCAATCGGTTGTCCGTGGCTCTGGTTTGGGCCTTGTCTTGCGCTTGGCACGGCGCGAGTTACGTGGTGGCTTAAGCAGCTTTTGGGTATTCTTATCGTCGCTTGCGCTTGGGGTCGCGGCGATTGCGGCAGTCGGTACGGTTTCCAGTGCCATCCTTGCCGGCCTTGATCGTGATGCCCGGTCTTTATTGGGCGGCGATGTGGATCTTCGCAGCATTCATCGTCCTGTCAGTGCAGAGGTGAAGGCGTATGTTCGCCAAACCGGTTCCGCGACCGAGATCATCGGCATGCGGGCAATGGCCGAAAAAAATGGCCTGACAGACGGTCGCCGGGTGCTGGTGGAAATGAAGGCCGTTGGTGATGGTTATCCGTTGGTCGGTCAGGTTGAGCTGTTGCCGGCGATGGATTTGACAACCGCGCTGGCGGTGCGCAATGGCCTCCCGGGCACCGTGATTGACCGTTCCTTGGCAGCGCGTCTTGAGATTGAAATTGGCGATCAAATGCGGGTTGGTGATGGTTATTTCGAACTGCGCGCGCTGATCGAAAAAGAACCGGATCGGGCCGTTTCGGCCTTTGCCACCTTCGGGCCGCGATTGATGATCGCGATGGATGCTTTGGCGGCCACCGGTTTGGTCCGCGAGGGCAGCTTGATCCGCTACCATGATCGGGTGCGGTTGCCCAATGATGTTGATGTATCCTCCTGGATCAGCGATCTGAAAGCGCGCTTCCCCGATGCGGGCTTCCAAATCCGCAGCCGCGACCGTGCCGCGCCGGGGTTTTCATCTTTTGTTGATCGCTTGGGGCTGTATTTGTCCTTGGTTGGTTTGACGGCTCTGTTGGTTGGCGGTGTGGGGATTGCGAATGCGGTCAAAAGCTTCTTGGAACGCCGTACGGCGACGATTGCGACGCTGAAATGCCTTGGTGCGCCGGCGAATGTCATTTTCGGCGTATATTTCGTACAGGTGTTGTTTTTGGCGACGATCGGTACCGCTCTTGGGTTGTTGCTTGGCGGTTTTGCGCCCTGGGTCGTGGTAACCTTTGCAAGTAGCTTATTTCCCTTCACGGTGCCGGTGGTGATCGACCCGCTGGCGATGCTCTTGGCAGCATCTTTTGGGTTTTTAACGGCCGCTGTTTTCGCGCTTTGGCCAATTGGTAAAGCGGTACAAATTAAGGCTGGGCATTTGTTTCGTGCTTTGATCCAGCCGCCGCCCGGCTTGCCGCAGAAAGCTGTCGTTATTGCGGTCATCATCGGCGCAGCGGCATTAACGGCGCTGACTGTTTTGAGCAGCGCCGACCAAAAAATTGCGCTTGGATTTGTGGCCGGCGTGCTGGTCACATTCTTCATTTTTCGCCTTGCCGCCTGGTTGATTAGCTTTGCCTTGAAACAAGTGGGGCGGGTGCGCTGGCCGGGACTGCGACTGGCGATTGCGAATATTACCCGGCCCGGTGCGCCGACCGGCAATTTGGTTCTATCCTTGGGCCTGGGGGTGGCGGTCTTGATTGCCGTCGCCGTGGTAGATGCAAATCTCCGTCGGCAAGTGACGGACCGCATGCCTGCCGCCGCACCAGGATATTACTTCATTGATATTCAACCGCAGCAAATTGACGACTTCGTAACCCTTGTCAAAGATGCCCCCGGCGATACGCTGATCCAGCGCACACCGATGGTTCGTGGTCGGGTGACGGCCATTGCCGGCCAACCGGTTGACGATGTGGCGGTTAACCCAGATGTTGCCTGGACCTTACGTGGCGATCGCGGCCTGACCTATATGGCCGAGAAACCGGTGGCGGCAGAAGTTGTTGCCGGTAACTGGTGGCCGGCAGATTATCAGGGTCCGCCGCTGGTATCGATTGATGCCAACGTGGCCCGCGGCTACGGCGTCGGCATTGGCGATAAACTGGGCTTCAATATTTTGGGCCGTGAAGTGACCGCCGAAATTGTCAGCATGCGAAACATCGATTGGACCACCTTGTCGATGAATTTTGTGTTTGTTTTTTCACCGGGATTACTGGAGGCGGCACCGCATAGCATCATCGCCAGCGTTAAAACGGAATCGCCCAAAATTGATGACATGGTTCAAAAATCAGTCAGCCGCAAATTTCGGAATATTTCGGCGATCCGGGTTAAAGACGCACTCGACGCTGCGACAAAAATCTTGTCATCAGTTGATTTCGCCGTCCGCCTGACAGCCATGGTGACACTTGCTGCCGGGATTTTAGTGCTTGCGGGGGCCATTGGTGCCGAGCATCGCCGGCGTATCCAAGACGGAGTCATTTTAAAGGTTCTTGGCGCGACTCGCTGGCGTGTGATCACGGCGCATCTGTTTGAATATGGCCTATTGGGCCTGATCACGGCGTCGATTTCGGCGGCCATCGGGACAACCGCTGCCTGGGTCTTGTTGGCCAAAGTCATGGGCGCCGACTTCATGTTTTCAGCATCGGCGGTTTTTGGCACGGCGGCAGCTTGTCTGCTGGTTACCATCGGCTTCGGGATGGTTGGAACGTGGCGGGCCCTTGGCCTAAAAGTGGCGCCAATGCTGCGAAATGAGTGATGATTTTGTGCTTTATCACGAATTGCTGATAGAAAAGTTTTAACTTTCGGCGTCTGGCCTCTATATTCCGCGGCGTTCATTCTGCTGATAAGAAAGCATCCGCCATGGCCGATACCATAAATAAAGTTGTTCTCGCCTATTCCGGCGGTCTCGACACCTCGATTATCTTGAAATGGCTGCAAGAGACCTACGACTGCGAAGTGGTCACCTTTACCGCAGACCTGGGTCAGGGTGAGGAGCTTGAGCCGGCCCGCGCCAAAGCGGAAATGTTCGGGGTCAAAGAAATTTTCATCGAAGACCTGCGCGAGGAATTTGTCCGTGACTTCGTAATGCCGATGTTTCGTGCCAATGCTCTTTATGAAGGTTGTTATTTGCTTGGCACCTCAATCGCCCGGCCCCTGATTTCCAAGCGCTTAATTGAGATCGCCGAACAAACCGGCGCCGATGCCGTGTCCCATGGGGCGACCGGTAAAGGCAATGATCAGGTGCGCTTTGAGCTGGCCTGCTACGCGCTGCAACCGAATATTAAGATCATCGCCCCCTGGCGCGAATGGGATTTGGCCTCGCGGACACATTTGATTGAGTATGCCGAGAAAAACCAAATCCCGATCCCCCACGATAAACGCGGCGAAGCACCGTTTTCCGTGGATGCAAATCTGCTGCATTCCTCAAGTGAAGGTAAGGTCTTGGAAGATCCGTCGGTGCCTGCCGAAGAATATGTTTTCCAGCGGACCTTATCGCCGGAAGATGCACCTGACCGGGCAACCATAATCGATATCGGCTTTGCGCACGGTGATCCGGTCAGTATCGACGGTGAAATGTTGTCACCGGCAGCGTTTTTAACGCGCCTGAATACCCTTGGCCGTGACAATGGTATTGGTCGTTTGGACCTGGTTGAAAACCGCTTTGTCGGCATGAAAAATCGTGGCGTGTATGAGACCCCGGGCGGCACCATTTGGCATGTTGCCCATCGGGCGATGGAAAGTTTGACCCTGGATCGTGGCATGGCCCATCTGAAGGATGAAATGATGCCGCGCTATGCCGAATTGATCTACAACGGTTTCTGGTACTCACCGGAACGGGAAATGATGCAGGCAGCCATCGATGTCAGCCAGCGCAATGTTTCCGGCAATGTGCGCCTGAAACTTTATAAAGGAAATGTCATCGTCATCGGCCGTGATGCGGAACGCAGTTTGTATTCAGAAGACTTCGTGACCTTTGAGGAAGGCAATGCCGACTATGATCACACGGATGCCGCCGGCTTTATCAAGTTGAATGCGCTGCGCTTGCGGATCAACAAAATGCTCCAGGGATAGACCTTAGCTTAACATTCCGGCCGAAGAATAAACGTCAGCTGTTCAATTGCGTGCAGCCGGCAGTAAGGTGACGCTCGCATGTATCAGTATGTTGGTTTCGAATATGTTTGAACTTTGGGTGCCCATCACCCTTGCTGCGGCCTTTCTGCAAAATCTGCGCTCGGCCCTGCAAAAACATCTAAAGGGTCGGCTGTCGACGGCCGGTGCAACCATGACACGGTTCATCTATGCCGTGCCGTTCGCGCTGTTATACGTGCTGGTTTTGAATACCCAGTTTGATATGCCCTGGCCGCAAACAAGCGCGATCTTCCTCTTTTATATGGCCGTTGGCGGGATTGCGCAAATTGCGGCGACAGCCTTGCTGGTGTACTTATTTTCGTTCCGTAATTTTGCCGTCGGTACCACCTATTCAAAAACGGAAACGGTACAAACGGCTATTTTCGGGGCCGTGGTTTTGGGCGACCCTGTCAGTGCCGGGGCGGTTGCTGCCATTCTCGTGTCTTTGGCTGGGGTGGTGGCGCTGTCGGTCGCCAAAGAAGCGGCCACATGGCGCAGCTTGTTGACCTCATGGACCTCGCGTACAGCCTTGATCGGGCTCGCCTCGGGGGCGTGTTTTGGGATTTCGGCGATTG
This sequence comes from SAR116 cluster bacterium AG-355-O21, assembly GCA_003280605.1. Lineage (GTDB taxonomy): Bacteria > Pseudomonadota > Alphaproteobacteria > Thalassobaculales > Thalassobaculaceae > TMED26. The sequence continues at coordinate 35,527 of QCEM01000002.1, forward strand.
CCTACCGGGCGGCATCGCTATCGCTTGGCGGCAAGGGCTTTTTGATGCAAGCAGGTTTCACCCTGGCTTGTGTGACTGTTTTTCAAACCCTGATCATGGCGGTCTATGTGGTGATTCGCGAGCCGGGCGAGCTTTTGCGGGTGATCAAAGCATGGCGGGTGGCGGTCATTGTCGGCTTGGCCGGGATGAGCGCATCGGCCTGCTGGTTCACCGCAATGACCATTCAAAACGCAGCCTATGTGCGCACCCTTGGGCAAATTGAACTGGTGTTCACCTTTTTGGTCTCGGTATTGTTATTCCGCGAAAAGCCTACCTGGGTTGAAGTTTTGGGCATTGTTTTGGTGATGGCCGGAATCTTACTGTTGTTGCAAACACGCTAACGGTCTTTCGCAGGCCAGTGATAGGAAATGTAAATGATCACCGATGAACAAGACAGTATCGGCGCACCGGACGATGATGCCGAGCCGGCGGTCGCCGTTGTTAGCCGAACGCGCGCCGAACGGGCGATCTTAAGCCTGCTTGATGCTGCCGATGATGGTGATAACAAGCCGATGAGCCTGAACCTTATCGCCCAGACGGCCGGCGGCGATCCGCGCCAAGCATCAGCCTGGCGGAAGACCTTGACCGCCTGCCGGCAGGCGTTGTTGAAATTGGAAGGCGAAGGCTTGGTGGTGGCCTTACGCAAAGGTAAGGTGGTGCCGCTGCGAAAAGCCAAAGGTTTGGTTCGCTATGCACGGCCAAGCGCCGACCTGTCTGTTGCCGACAGCGAGAGCGACGCCGGCTAAGCTGCCGATCGGCAGGCCTGAGTGGTGCGCTTAAAGAGCTGCCGCCGGCACCGGCAGGTCGCGCCGCCGGCAGGCGGCGGTGACCGTGTTGCGCAGCAAGCAGGCGATGGTCATCGGGCCAACCCCGCCCGGAACAGGGGTAATGGCGGCAGCGATGGGGGCGGCTTCGGCAAACGCCACATCCCCAACCAGCCTGCTTTTGCCGGTGCCGCGATCAGCGGCATCGATCCGGTTGATACCGACATCAATTACCGTTGCGCCGGGCTTAATCCAATCGCCGCGAATCATTTCCGGACGGCCCACGGCAGCAATCAAGATATCGGCCTGTCGGCATTCGGCAGCCAGGTCGCGGGTCCGTGAATGGGCGATGGTCGTGGTGCAATTTTCCGCTAATAACAGTTGCGCCATTGGCTTGCCGACAATGTTAGATCGGCCGACGATGACTGCCCGCAGACCGCTCAGCTCGCCAACGAAATGCCTGAGCAGCAACAGACAGCCAAGCGGTGTGCACGGCACCAACGCATCGCCGCCGGTGGCCAAGCGGCCGGCGTTGACCACATGAAAGCCATCAACATCTTTGGCCGGGTCAATGGCATCCAGAACAGCTTGAGCGTTAATCTGTGCCGGCAGCGGCAATTGCACTAAAATTCCGTCAACGGCGTCATCGGCATTCAATTCGGCAACCAAATCAAGCAGTGTTTGCTGGCTGCTGTCGGCGGGCAGGCGATGCTCAAAAGAGTTCATCCCCGCCTCCAGGGTTTGGCGATGCTTATTGCGCACATATACTTGGCTGGCGGGGTCTTCACCGACCAGAACGACGGCCAGTCCGGGGGTGACGCCGGGGCCGGCAATCAGCGCCGCCACTTGGCTACCGACAGCGGCTCTTAAGTCGGCGGCAAAAGCTTTGCCATCGATAAGTGTTGTCATTGTTGGGCGTTTCCTGTTGCTGGGGTTCGTGTCCTGTCGCAAGCTTTGATCCGCACAATCAGCTCGCCCGGATGAGCGTGTCTTGTCAAGTATTTGTAACGCTTGGGCATTTTCTCGCCGGTTGCACCTGCCCAGGGGAACCGCCAGCGGCGCCCGCCTGAAGGCCGGATAAACGCCCTGCCCGTCGCGCCTCCGGCGGCCCCGCCGACGTTTGGCAACAACGTTGCGGCGGCGCTAGTAAGGCGAGCCGGTAAACTGCTCGTTGATGAAATTGCGGATGAAATGCAGGGCCAAGATCAAGATGATTGGCGAGATATCTAAGCCGCCAAGATCAGGCAAGAAATTGCGAATCCGCCGCAGCACCGGGTCGGTAATGCGATGGCTGAAATCCATAATCACATAGACGGCACGGTTGCTCGGGTTGACGACTTTAAAGTGGACCAGCCAGGTCATGATAATAAAAATCAACAACACCCAGGTGTAGAGCTGGATAACAGTGTCGAAGAGAATCAACAGAGATTGCATAACGGCTCACCGGTTATTGTTTTGGACCTCACGATTTGGGCCGTCCGGGGCTGCTTGTCAACATTTTGCACGGCATTTCACGCGGATTTATGTGCTGACAGCACCGGACCGTTATTCATTACGGTGTGAAATCAGGCTTGCGTGGCGGCAGGGAAATCCTTATCTTCCCGGAGATCACTTCCTGCGGCGGGCTGGTTCCGTGCAGGGCCGATGATGTGGGGCCGTAGCTCAGCTGGGAGAGCGCCGTGTTCGCAATGCGGAGGTCAGGAGTTCGATCCTCCTCGGCTCCACCAATCGGCCAGATGTTTTCAAGCCACCATCTCAGCCATCATATCAGCCGTCACCTCAGCCATCATCTGAGGCTTTGAAATTAGTCTGAATGACATAATTGAAAGACATGCGCTCGGCCCTGCGGCTATGCTGTCAAAAGCATGTCGAGAGGGGAGAGCAGGATGCAACAGCGATTAACCAAGGCAACCATCAGTCCGGCCGAGTGGGAAATGCAATTTAACCCACGCGCGGCAACACCGGATTTTGAGGCCCATGGTGCCGCCCTGGCGCCGTATAATGCGGCTGCCTTTGCGGAGCTCAACTGTCACCGAGATGTGCGGTTTGGGGAGCATCCTTTGCGCAGCCTGGATATTTTCCCTGCCGCCACGGCCAATGCGCCGGTGCATGTGTTTATCCACGGCGGCTATTGGCGCGGCCAGGACAAGGCGAACTTCGCGTTTACCGCCGGTGCTTTGGTGCCGTTGGGAATCACCACCGTGGTGATAAATTATGAACTTTGCCCGGACACCGATTTGGACGGGGTGACCGCCTCTGCCCTTGACGGCTTTGAGTGGATTGCCGCGAATATCGCCGATTACGGCGGCGATGCCGGTAATATCTCGATCTCTGGGCATTCCGCCGGTGCTCATCTGGCCGCTGAAATCATGGCCCATGGGTACAGCACGAAACACAGCCTCACGGGGGCGGTGATGATCAGCGGCGTGTTTGACCCGGCCCCGGCCGCCGCCACCACCGTCAATGAGGTATTGGACTTGAGTGCGGCAACCATCGAGCGCCGCAATGTGCTGTTACGGCCGGTCCTGATGCAGCCGGAAACGACGCTTGTCGCCGGCGGTGCCGAGCCGGAATTATGGGTTGATCAATCAGTTGATTATTACCATCATTTGCGCCGCCAAGGCATGCACCCAAGCTTGCATGTGTTGCCGGAGTTGAACCATTTTAATGTGCTGGGCCTGTATCTTGATGCCGATGGTCCGGTGATCAGGGCGATCCGCACCGCCGCGGCCGCCGGCTGAGCACGTTTTATAAAGGAAACATCTGCCATGACCGCCTTGATGACTGGCGCACCTGTTGCTGCTGAAAACCAAGTGACTCTTGCCAATTGGCGGCAAGCACCTTTCAATAAATGGGGTTTTCACCATGTGAACGAAATTGTTCCAACCGCTGAAATCCGCCATGACCCGGCTGCGGTGACGGCATTGCCGGTGGCGGCGACGCCGCTCGGCGATGTGGCCGTGAGCGCCGGTGATGGTGGGATGCTGGATTTCTCAGGCTTTTTGGATGCCACCGATACCGATGGCTTGGTGGTGCTGAAAGATGGCGCCGTCATCGCCGAGCATTACGCCAATGGTATGACGGCCGCCAGCCCGCATATCTTTATGTCGGTGTCTAAATCAGTGCTGGGCCTGATCGCTGGAATCCTGGCCGATCAAGGGGTGCTTGACCTGGCCGCGCCGGTCGAACGGGTGATACCGGAGGTTGCGGCCACGGCGTTTGCCGGTGCCAGCCTGCAGCAGCTGTTAGACATGCGGGTTGGCATTGATTTTGATGAGGATTACTTAACCACCGAAGGGCCGATCATCGCCTACCGCAAGGCCACCAATTGGAACCCGCTGGCAGCCGGCGAACAGGCCAGTGATCTGCGCCATTTCTTAACCAGTTTGACCGCCAAAGATGGCCGGCATGGCGGCAATTTCCACTATGTGTCGCCGAACACCGACCTGCTGGGCTGGGTGATTGAGCGGGCCAGCGGTGCGCGTTATGCCGATCTTCTCTCGGAGTTGTTGTGGCAGCCGATGGGGGCCGCCCGCAGTGCGCAGATCACGGTCGATCGGCTAGGTGCGCCAAGGGTGGCAGGCGGCGTCTGCACCAGCACCCGTGACCTCGCCCTGCTGGGCCAATTGCTGGCCCAAGACGGTGCCATCGGCAGCCGGCAAATCATCCCGCCGGCCTGGATCGCTGATATCACCTATGCCGGCGCGGTTGACGCCTGGGCGGCGGGCAGTTTTGCGAGCATGTTCAAAGGTCGCGAAATGCATTACCGCAGCAAATGGTATGTGGAGCGGCCCGGTGCTATTGGCGGCAGCTTGCTGTTCGGTATCGGGGTGCATGGCCAAAACCTGTTCGTAGATGTGGACCGTCATCTGGTGATTGCAAAATTTTCCTCGCAAGCACTGCCGCTGGATCCGGATTTGATCCCGTTGACCAGCCGCTGGGTTGATGCGGTGCGCTTGGCGGTTTAGGGCCGGTGGGCCGGTGGGCAGGCTGCGCCGGCGGTGGTGCGTTTAGCGGCGGAGCCTGAAAAACAGGACCAGCGGCGCGAACATAATCGGCACGATGGTCAGCAGGTGAAAGGCGTTGATATAGCCGATCATGGCTGCTTGCCGGCGAATCTCATTTTGCGCATGGCTTTGAAAGCCGATGTCGTCAATGGCCCCGAATTGATCGCGCCAGGGCACCATTAACGGGTCTTCAAAGATCGTCACCATGGCCCCCAAAACACCTTCGGCACCGGCGCTGGCACGGACGAAGACCAGCAAACAAATGGCGATAAAAAAGCTGCTGCCAATCATCCGCAACAGGCTAAAAATAGCATTTCCTTGTGTCAATAAGCGGCCTTCCAGGGTGGAAAACGCCAGCACTGCCATTGGTGTATAGGCCAGGCCAAAGCCAAAGCCGTGGATCAAATTGCACCAGAAAACATCGCTGCTGGTCATGTTGATATCGAGCTGGCCCATCCAGGCGGCGGCCGCCGCTTGGATCAGCAAGCCTGCCGCTAAGGTGCCACGGGCGCTAAGCCGGGTCATTTGTGTGACCACCAAGAAACTGAGAAAATTGCCGACCCCGCGCATCGCCAACAGCGAGCCGACCACCGCTTCGGGATAGTTGCGGAGGTCTTGCAGTAGGGCCGGAAACAAGACCAGCGGGGTATATTGCAACATGCCCATGACCAGGGCCACCGTGACACCGAGGACGAAATTACGATCCCGAAAGCAGCGTGGGTCAAACAAAGGAGCTTTGGCCAGCGCTGAATGCACCAGGAAAAGATAGAAAAACCCCACCACCAAGGCCGCTTCGATGATGATCTCTAAGGATTGGAACCAGTCTTGGCGCTGCCCGCGATCAAGCATCAATTGTAGCGCCCCGATGGCCACGGCGATGAAGATAAAGCCTGTGAAATCAAACCGCCGGGCCGTACCCTTTTCTTCATCATCAAGAGCGATAATGGTCGGGATCAGTGCTAGCAGTCCAAGCGGCAAAATCGCAAAGAACGACCACCGCCAATCAAGGAATTCGGCAATCATACCGCCAAAGGTTGGTCCCATGATCGGCCCCATGACGCCGCCGACGCCCCACATCATAATCGCCAGCGGGTGATATCGGCGCTCAAACTTCGCCAGGATGATGGTTTGGCCCATGGGGAAAATCGGCGCTCCCAAGGCCCCCTGCAGAACGCGCAGAAACAGCAAGCTGTTCAGGTTATCGACCATCCCACAGGCAGCAGAGGCCAGGCTAAAACCCAGCACCGATATGACCATCAAACGCCGCCAGCCGAGCTTTGCCGCCAGCCAACCTGTCAGCGGTGTGGCCACCGCCGTCGCCACCAAGTTCAGCGTCAGCACCCAAGCCATCTGGTCTTGGGTCGCCGCCAAAGCACCTTTCATTTGCGGCAAGATCACGGTCACGCTGGTGATGGTGACGCCGAACACAATGGTGCACATCTGAACGGTCAGCAGGCAAAGCCATTGTTTTGAGGTGATGTCGCGCAGCATGTGACCGGCAATGAGGAGAGGACCGGCGAGTATGGGCTGATTTGCGTTTTAGTACAAACATTCTACCACTGCGTGATCAGCCGGCTACAGCCGGAAGCGATTGCGCAGGCCAATGCCGATCAGGAATAGCAGAATGAAGCTGAAAAACTGATGGCCCAGGAACCAAAGCTCTGAATACGGCAGCAGATGACCCAAGTCGCCCGCCGGTTGATGTTCCGTAGCGCTAACGCGGCCTGCCGGCAGAAACGGAATGCTGCTAGTGAGGACCATCAGCAGCGCATCCGGCCAGAGCGGGATTTTAAAACAATTGACCAGGACGGCTGTCGAGCCGCTGATCAAACCGCCCAGCCAGCCCACCGGCCAGGCGATGGAGCGGCCATAGTCACAGGCCCCGGCATAGATGACGTCCAACACGCTGGCGAGATAGGACCAGACGGTTTGCCAAGGCGTGTTGCCCCTAGCCCACCGCATGCAGCGGCGTTCACCGGCAAAAAACCGCAAGGCGGCCTCATGATGGCGGTTGCGCTCCGCCATTTCTTTCAGGCGGCGATATTTCGGCGCGTCGCCAGCTTCTCTGGAAGCAGCATTGATTGTTAGCGCATCTAGGTCCAAATGGGCGGTAACGATGGTACCACGCAGGTCAGGGACGCAGGTCAGTTCTGCGGCAAGTGTGACCCCTGTTTTAAACACACAGCCGTTGAACGACAGGAACTGAATGTTGCCGGTTTCTTTGCGGTTTTGGAAACTAAACCGGCCGCCAAAGTCTATGTGCTCAAACGTGATGGCACCTTTCTGTTTAGGCTTATCCTTGCCGTTGCCAAAACTGCATTCCTTAATGGCAAAATGTCCCGTGCCGCATGTCGCATGCGAAAAGTCGATTTTGCCTTTGCCGAATGACACACCAGAAAAACTAACGTCACCACCGCCAAATTTTACGTGAGAGAAGTCGACACCTTTGCTGCCAAAGGTCGAATTGCTAAAATTAATGTCGCCTTTGCCGAATGACGCGTTGAAAAAAAAGATGCCGTCGTCGCCAAATTCTGCGTTTTCGAAATTCACACCGCCGTCGCCAAATAAGGCGCGTTCAAAGGTGACACCGCCGTTGCCTGTTGGAAAGTGGAACCCGGCGAAAAAAACATCGCCATAAATGCTGAAATCGATACGGGAAAAATCCACCTTGGCATCTGGGTTTTCGGCGATCCATTTGTTCCAGGCATCTTTGCCGTCAAGCCAAAGATTGACGGCGGCCTGGCCCTTTAAAACGACGGTCTCGTCTTCTGGCGTCTCCATCGTGCATTCCTCATCTTCGGAATAACAACTTATAATTGTTTATTTTTTTATCAAAATACAAGTTTATGATGGCGGCTCGCAAGGACCCCATGGCGCGGGCAATGATCAGGGCCTTTAGGCCGCCAACTCTTTGCTTGGAAAAGCCGTCTGTTACCAGTAGATTAGCGCCATGGTTGCGCAGACGACAGATTGGCTGGGGGTGGATTTTGGCACCTCCAATTCCGCCGCAGCCTTTTTGCATCAAGGTCAGGTCCGACAGGTCACCTGGGCAGGCGCGGACGGCAGCGCCGCCGGCACCCTGCCGACCGCTGTTTTCTTTGATTATCAAAGCCGCAGCATGCAGGTTGGCTGGCCGGCCCATGCGGCCCTGCAGGACGGCGAGGAAGGCCGCTATATGCGCTCGCTGAAGCGTGTTTTGGGCACAAGTTTGATGGCCGAAAACCGCATCATCGGCGGCAAGCAGCGCAACTTTTTTGACATTATTCCAGAATTTCTGGCGGTCTTGAAAGCCCGTGCGGAAAGCCAATCCGGGCAGGTGTTTCGCCATGTGGTCGCCGGCCGACCGGTGTTTTTCCACAGTCATGATCCGGCCCGCCACCAACGGGCATTGGCTGATTTGCGGGAATGCTACCGGCTGGCAGGCTTTGATAAAATCATCTTTGTCGCCGAGCCGGAGGCGGCAGCCGTTACCAACCGCCAACATCTGCGTGATAACGCCCTTGGCATGGTGGTTGATATTGGCGGCGGCACCTCTGATTTCACGCTTTTCCATGTGCCACCGGCAGACCCGGGCGGGGCGGGCCGGGCCGGCAGAAACAGCCCGGCGGGGGTTGAGATTATCGCCTCCCACGGGGCGCGGATTGGCGGCACCGACTTTGATAGCACGATAAATTTTCATGCGTTCATGCCGAAATTTGGCAAGGGCCAGCAGCTGACTCGGCTGTTCAGCACTGAGACGTTGACGGCCCCCAACACGGTCTTCTGGGATTTGGCCACCTGGGAGAAAATTCCTTTTCTGTATAATGCGCAGACCGCCCGGGTGGTGGCGGAATATCGTCAAATGGCGGTCAATAAGCCACCGTTTGAGCGCTTGCAGCAGGTGCTTGAGCGGCAGTTGGGCCATGATCTGGCACTGTAGGCAGAGCATGCGAAGATCACCATGAACGCCAGCACCGCACCGCAGATCGCGGTTGATTTCGCCGCCTTGCAGGCGGGTTTTCAGCTGCCCCTGGCGCGGCCTGAGTTTGAGCGCCTGATGCAGCCTTTCCAGGCCGAGATTGAAGCCGCCATGACGGCAACTTTAAAGCTCGCCGGCCAGACCCCGGACGCGGTCAGCGATGTGGTGTTTGTGGGCGGCTCCAGCTTGATGGATTTTATTACCGCCGCCAGTCACCGGTTGCTGCCGGCGGCAACGGTCCACCGGCAATCGATCTTCACCTCGGTGGTGGATGGCTTGGCGCTGATGTCGGCAAGTGAGCCGGCGCTGGCCGCCGATTAGCGGCCGGCTTACTGCGCTGCCAGGGTCAGATTGCCATCAAGGGCAAATTCATCGGCCAGCAGTTGATAGCTTTTATGGCGGGCCGCCTCGTCATGGGCCCAGGTCACAATGGCCAGTTCATCAACCCCGGTTTCGGCGGCCAGGGCGCGAATCCGCGCGGCCACATCGCCGGCCTTGCCGACCAGGGCGCGGTCCCTGTGCATTTCCATATGTGCTTGCTCACGGGCGCTATAGTCTTGGGCCAAGGCAGTGTCCGGATGTTCCAATGGGGTGAACACGCCTTGATCACGGAACAGCCGCCAGCGGGCGCGGCTGGCGTAATGATAAGCTGCTTCCTCGGCGCTATCGGCGACCAGCGCCCAAATGCAAATGCCGGCATTTGGTTTCGGGTGGCGCAGGCTTGGCTTGTAATGGCTGCGGTAGATATCAAGCGCCTGTTGGCCGCCCTGGCCATCGGTGAAAAACCACGCAAAACTATATGGCAGGCCGAAATGCGCCGCGACTTGGGCGCCATAGGTGGAACTGCCGAGGATCCAAAGTTCCGGTGCGGTATCTCCCTGCGGCATCGCTTGGATGCTGCCATAGGGGTGATTTTCGGCCAAGGGTTCACCATGCACCCAGGCATCCAGATCGGCCACATCATTGGGGAATTCCGCCGGTCGTTGATTGGCCTGTGGGTTCAAGGCAAAGGCGGTGCGACCATCCGACCCAGGGGCGCGGCCAAGGCCAAGATCAATCCGGCCCGGGGCCAAAGCGTCAAGCACGCGGAATTGTTCGGCGACTTTTAAAGGCGCGTAATGGGGCAGCATAACGCCGGCGCTGCCGACCCTTATGCGCTGGGTATTGCTGGCGATGGCAGCGATGAGGATTTCCGGGGCGGTGCCGACAATCGTAGGGTTTGCGTGGTGTTCAGAGACCCAAAAGCGGTGATATCCCATCGCATCGGCAGCCTTGGCCAGATCTAACGTGGCGCGGATCGCGGCCCCTTGCGTGCGACCGGCCGCAGCGATGGATTGATCAAGAATGGAAATCCGCATCGGTTCCTCCGTCTAAATAGACCCTCACAGTAACCTTGAAATGAACTGCCGGTCTATGCCTGAAACTGCCGCAGCGGTGCGCAATTTCTACTTCTGTTCGTTGCCGCCTTCGATTAGCGTATCGGTAGCTCATAAAAATCAAACCGACAGGGCAGGGCAATGACAGCAGATCGATTTTTGCGGACCGGCGTGTTTCTGGCACCGTTTCATCAGATGAACGAAAATCCAACCATGGCGCTTGAGCGCGATATGGACCTGTTGGTTCATCTCGACAAGCTGAATTACCATGAAGCTTGGGTTGGTGAGCATCACTCCGGCGGCTTTGAAATTATCTCTAGCCCGGAAATGTTCATCGCTGCCGCCGCCGAACGGACCAAGCATATTCGCCTTGGCACCGGCGTTGTCTCATTGCCGTATCATAACCCGTTCATGCTCTCTAGCCGGATGATGCAGCTTGACCATATGACCCGCGGCCGGGCGATGTTTGGAGTTGGCCCGGGGGCGCTGGTTCACGATGCTGCTAAAATCGGTCTGAAAGCCGAAGATCAACGGCCCCGCATGAACGAAGCCTTAGATGCCGTGGTGACTCTCATGGATGGTGGTGTGGTCACGCAGAAAACCGATTGGTTTGATCTTAACGGCGCGCAATTACAGTTGCAGCCCTATGGCGCGGCACCGATGGAAATGGCCGTTGCGTGCGCCCGCTCGCCTGTCGGTGCGGTGGCGGCAGGGCGTCACGGTATCGGCATGTTGTCGATTGGCGGGACGTCCGATGACGCCTTAAAAGCACATGCCGCGAATTGGGGCATTTATACCGATCATGCAAATGCGGCCGGGAAAGTCGCTGACCGAGGAAAATGGCGTATCGTGACCTTCGCTCATGTGGCCGAAACCCGCGAGCAAGCACGCCGTGATGTGGCCTTCGGCCTGCAGCATTTCGCTGACTACTTCCGTGAAGTCGCAACTTTCCCAATCATCCCGGCCGATGTTTCCGACCCGCTTGATTATCTGATCAAGGAAGGCATTGCTTGCATCGGTACGCCGGATGATTGCATCGCCCATTTTGAGCGCTTGTGGCAGGGCTCAGAAGGCGGTTTCGGGGCTGCCCTGCTGCTGGCTCATAACTGGGCCGATTGGGATGCCACCCGCAAAAGCTATGAGCTGATGGCCCGCTATGTGCACCCGCATTTCCAAGGCCATGCGAACCATCTGCGCCAGCACAGCTATAATGTGGCCGCCGGTAACCGCGATACCCATGTGGCCGCGGCTTCGGCCGCCGTCAGCGGTGAAATTGATAAGTTTCATAAAAAAGCTGGCTAAGCTGCCGCCGACCCAGGCGCTTAGCTGTCCGGGCGGTCGATCCAGTTATACAAGGCCAGGCCGCCGTCAACGGCCAGCACAGTGCCTGTGACATAGGCGCTGTGCCGGTTTGACAGCAGGCTTACAATCGGTGCCGCCAAGTCTTCCGGGGTGCCGGTGCGGCCCATGGTGATGCGTTTTTCCAACGTTGTCACATCGGCCTTAAAGCCACCGCCTGGAATGGCTCCGGGGGCAACGCCATTGACCCGGATACCGTCCGGCCCGAGGGCTCGCGCCAATTCTTTGACGACCATCACTTGCCCTGCTTTTGAGGCGCTATAATGCGGCAGGTTACGTGGTGCTTCGGCATGCAGTGAGGTGACAAAAATCATCCGCCCGGCGATTTTTTCGGTACGCATCGCCTGGGCCAGCCCGCGGGCGAGGAAAAATCCGGAGCGTAGATTGGTATTGACCATTGCATCCCATTCATCTTCGGTAACCGCCAGGACAGTTTGGCTTTCCGGGCGCGGCGGTGAGGCGGCATGGACGAAAACCGTGATCGTACCGTAAATGCCCTGAGCGGCGGCCAATAGGTCTTTCCAGCCATCACGGCCGGCCAGGTCGGCGTTGAGGAAATGCGCCGTGCCACCGGCGGCGGTAATCTCGTCGATCATGGCTTTGGCAATATCACCGCCAATACCGGTGAAAACAGTTTTCGCCCCTGCTTTACCAAGCGCCAAGGCGGTCGCCCGACCAATCCCTGAGGTTGCGCCGGTAACCAAGGCAATATCATGGGTAAATTCGCTTGCGGTCATCGCCCTGCTCCTGAGGTTCAAAAAATAAAAATAGCGGCGTTAAGAGGGGGCCAGTAATTGGCCGCCGTCGACCGAAATAATTTGCCCGGTGATCCAGCTTGCCGGCGATGCACCAAGGAAAACCGCCAGGCTCGCAACTTCTTCCGGTTTGCCCATGCGGCCAAAGGGGATGCGGGCAAGTGTGCTGTCATAGCGTTGGCGATTGTTTTTGAAGGCGTCGTCCCACACCCCGCCTGGAAACTCAATCGAGCCGGGCGCGATACAGTTGACGCGAATTTTATCATCGGCCAGGGCGATGGCATGACTTTGGGTAAGCTGGATGACAGCCGCTTTAACGGCGCCGTAGGCAATGTTGCCGCTGGCCCCAATGCCGGAGATGGATGCGGTATTGATGATCGCCGGCGCGGGGCTTTTTTGCAAATACGGCACCGCCGCCCAGGTCCCGCGGACCACGCCCATCAGATCAACGTCAATGCCGAGCTTCCATCCTGTTTCATCATTTGTGCGGCCAAAGCCGGACGGATTATTGACCAGTACATCAATGCCGCCAAGATGTGCTGCAGCGGCGTCAACAAAGGCTTTTAAGGCATCCGGATCGGCAACGTCACAGGCCTGGGTGAAAACATCTACGCCATGGCCGCGCAAGGTTTCAGCCGCAGCATCAAGACCTGCTTGGCCGCGGGCGCAGAGCGCGAGATTTGCCCCCTCACGGGCAAAGCCTTCAGAGATTGCCAAGCCGATGCCGCGACTGCCGCCGGTGATCACAACGGAACGCCCGGTTAATCCTAAATCCATCGCTGTTTACTCCTGCTAAGAGGGTTAGGTGAGTGGCGTGAAATCACCACTGTCCGGGTCCATTACCAATAATTTGCCGTCAGCAATATCAAAATACGCACCACGCAGCCGCAAGGTGCCGGCCGTGACACGATCTTGGATGAAGGGAAAGGTTTTCAGGTTTTCGATTGAGACCTGAATAGAGTGACGCTCAAGGGCTTTTTGGCGGGCATCAATCGGTGCGTCAGCAAGCTGGTGCACTGCCGCGTGATACGCCGGCCGCAGCAGCGATACCCAACGATCAATGAAATTTTGCCCCGTCGATTGTTTGTCCTCGCCCTCAAGAAAGGCGCGAACCCCGCCGCAGCGACAATGGCCCATCACAACGATCGTTTCCACATTCAGGCCCGTGACAGCAAACTCAAGAGCGGCCCCGGTACCATGGTGATCCGCATCAGGCAGATATGGCGGCACCAGATTGGCGACATTGCGGACAACAAATAACTGCCCCGGCCCGGCGTTGAAAATGGTTGCTGGATCAACCCGGCTATCGCTGCAGGCGATGACCATGGTGTGCGGCGCTTGGCCATTCTCGGCAAGATCACGATAGCGCGCGGCATCGCGGGGGTCGTACGCTGCGCGAAAGCGCCGGTAACCGGCGACAAAGTCTTCGACATCATCCATTTTCTAGGGCGCTCCATGCCGTCATGGTAGGGTGGTTTAGGTACCGCGATAGGGTGGTTTAGGTTCCGCAAAAGGTTTGCGTGACAACTTGCTCGGCGGTTGGCGGCTCGGCAAAGCGCTCTCGTCCGGGTTGCGCCTCAAAGGGCCGTGACAGCACCTCACATAATTCATCAAACGGGCCGAAATCATCATTTTCGGCGGCTGCAATCGCCTCCTCGACAAGATGATTGCGGGGGATATAAAGCGCATTAACAGCCATCATATTAGCCTGCCTTTGGGAGTCCGAACTGGCCTCTGCGGCAAGTCTTTGTCGCCAGGCCGGGAGCCATTCCGCAACCGTCTCAGGTTCATTGAAAAGGGCCAGAAAGGCAGCGTCTTTGGCAACATCCGAGGTGATATCAAGGCTGCCGAGATGGCGATGCGCAAGGCTGAAATCAACGTGGTTATCGGCCAGCGCCTGTAACCAGTCACGGATCAGATTCATGTCACCTTCAGCATCTTCTTTGCCACCGGCGGGGGCATTCGTCAGGCCAAGTTTTGCGCCCATTTCGCGGCGGTAAGCAGCCTCAAAACGTTGCGGGAAGGTATCCAGAATATCTTTGATCGCGGCCACCGCGACATCTTCCGAGGGATCAAGCAAGGGCAGTAAGGATTGCGCCAAGCAGGCCAGGTTCCATTGGCCGATTCCAGGTTGGTTGATATAGGCATAACGGCCGTCTCGGTCGATCGAGCTGAAAACCGTCTCTGGATGAAACACGTCCATGAAGGCACACGGACCATAGTCAATCGTTTCCCCGGCAATCGACATATTGTCGGTGTTCATCACCCCGTGAATGAAGCCGATGGCCATCCACCGGGCGATCAAATGTGCTTGGCGGTTTAAAATCGTTTCAAACATGGCCAGATAGGGTTGCGCGGCGGCGGCGGCTTCGGGGTAATGGCGGGCGATGACATGGTCGGCAAGCTGGCCGAGGCCGGCAATATCTTGACGTGCGGCAAAAAACTGAAAGGTGCCAACGCGGATATGGCTGGTGGCAACCCGGGTGAGAATCGCACCTGGTAATACACGTTCCCGAAAAACCGCCTCACCGGTGCTGACGGCCGCCAATGCGCGGGTGGTCGGCACCGCCATCGCGGCCATTGCTTCGCTGACAATATACTCCCGCAGCACCGGGCCAATTGCGGCCCGGCCATCGCCCATGCGGGAATACGGGGTCGGCCCTGCGCCCTTTAGCTGGATGTCGCGGCGCTGGCCGTGACGGTCAATGACCTCGCCCAAAAGCACGGCCCGACCGTCGCCTAATTGTGGTACCCAGTTGCCAAACTGATGACCGGCATAGGCCATCGATAGCGGACTGGCTCCCTGTGGTAGATGGTTGCCGGCGAACACATTGACGCCATCGGCTGTTTTCAGCGCCGCACTATCAAGCTCAAGCTCGCTGGCCAAAAGCGTGTTGAGGCGCAACAGCCGCGGCGCGGCAACAGGGGTTGGTTCCTGGTGCGCAAAAAAGCGTTCGGGCAGGCGCGCATAACTATTGTCGAAGGCAAATAGACCCTGATCCACAACTCACTCCCATATAGCGACCGAATTTAGAAATAGGTTGCTGGGTTTGACTTGGCAATCATCTGCTGGTTGCGCAGTGCTGAAAAATAGTTTGCTTAATGGCTCGCTGCAATCACATGGAAATAGCCACCGCTGACGTTTCCGCGGCGGCCGCCTGCCGGGCCGATGACATTACCAAGACCGTCGCGTAACGTGACCAATGGCACATCGGTGCCTGCCTGCAGCAACCGCGAATAGTGAAATTCATGGCCGCGTACCTCTGTGCCGGCGGTGCCAAGGGGACAGTCGGCAAGCAGCTGCGCCTGTCGATAGCCAAGGTTCATCTTACGTTTTGCAAAACTGGTTTCATGGCTCAAAAGCCCGAGCATTTGATGACGCTGTCCGCTGCTGTCTTCAAGCCCTTGGCCCAAGACCATGAAGCCACCGCATTCACCATGAACCGGCTTGTGGGCGGCGAATTGTTGGGTGGCGGTGCGAAAATGTTCGGCAGCGGCAAGCGCGCCGCCGTGCAATTCAGGGTAACCGCCAGGGAGCCAACAAACATCACAGGTGCTGTTCGGGCCTTCATTCGCCAGCGGCGAGAACGGATATATTTCCGCCCCTGCGGCCTGCCATTGATACAATAGATGCGGGTAAAGAAAGGTAAACGCGTGATCGCGGGCCAAAGCAATGCGTTGCCCGGGCGGTGGCAGTGCAAGCGTGGCGGCGGCGGGTAAGATGGGCTGTGCGGCAGCGGCCACGGCGTCCAGGTCGACGGACTGTTCGATAATATCCGCAAGCTTTTCGATGAAGCTTTCCAAAGCTGTATGTTCTGCCGCTTGAACCAGGCCCAAATGACGTTCCGGCAGCGCCATTTCCGGGTTTCGCCGGATTGACCCTAGCACTTGAATACCGTGGGCAGTGATCGCGTCGGCGGCTTGGGCATGATGGCGGTCGCTGGCGACTTGGTTGAGAATCACGCCGGCGATTGCAACCCCTGGATCGAAGCTGGCAAAACCATGGGCGATAGCAGCAGCTGTTTTCGATTGCCCAGAGATGTCCAATACAATAATGGCCGGCAGACCAAAGCGCCGGGCAAGATCGGCAGCCGCCCCGCTGCGTCCGCTGCCGCCATCGATGCCGTCGAATAACCCCATGGCGCTTTCAATCAACAGCAAGTCTTGGCCGCTTGCGGCATGGGCCAATAATCCGGCCAGTAAATCAGGGGCCATCGCCCAACTGTCGAGGTTGACACCGCGCTGACCGCTGGCGGCGGAATGAAACCCTGGGTCGATGTAGTCAGGTCCGGATTTGGCTCCATTAATGGCTAGGCCGCGGCGTTTAAAAGCCCGCAACAGGCCAATTGTGACGCTGGTTTTACCGGCACCGGAGCGGGCTGCCCCGATAATCAAGCCGCGGCCGTTCATGGCTCTGATCCGGAGTCGGACAAGGGCGGCAGGTCAGCTGTTAATTGCGCCCGCATGGGCACGATTTCGCCAACAAAAATCAATGATGGGGCACGCAAATCGGCAGCCGATACGGCTGCTGCAAGGCTGCCAAGGGTTGCCTCTAAAACCGTTTCATCGGCGCAGGTGGCCGACATCACAGCCGCCGCCGGGGTTGTCGCCGGCAAGCCGCCGCGCATCAATGCGGCGGTGATCAGCGGTAAATTACGTAACCCCATGTAAATGATGATCGGCTGCCCGGTGCGGCCTAAGGCTTGCCAATCAATATCGTCATCGCTATCGGCACCGTGACCGGTTGCAAGAATGACGGCTTTGTTAATGCCGCGCATGGTGGTTGGGATGACGGCACTGGCGGCAGCCCCGGAAGCTGCCGTCACACCCGGTAAGATTCGAAAACCAATGCCGGCTTGTGTCAGCGCCAAAGCTTCATCACCGCCGCGCCCAAAAATGAACGGATCGCCGCCTTTCAATCTTAAAACCCGATGCCCGGCCCCTGCCAAATCGATCAGTCGCTGGTTGATTTGCCTTTGGTTGATGGATTTTTGGCCACCGCGCTTACCCACAAACTGCAGGTCTGCATGCTGGGCAAACGCCAGCACACTGTCATCAACCAAGGCATCGTAAACAATCACATCGGCCTCTTGGATTGCAGAAAGCACCCCCAGGGTCAGACATTCAGCGCTTCCGGGCCCGGCACCGGCAAGCCAGACATGTCCTGGTTTGAAGGCAGGTCTGGTCTCGGCCAGTGATTTGAGTGTGGTTGTTAAATCCATGACGCTAGGCTTTGCAGATGACGGTTGGCTGCGCTTGTCCTATAGATTTCGTTATGAATGGCAAAGGTGAAAATTTGCGCCGGGGTTGGACCACCGGTGCCTGTGCGACAGCTGCCGCTAAGGCAGCGGTGCAGGCGTTGCTTGGCGGCGGCTTTCCGGACCCGGTCGAGATTACCTTGCCGAAGGGCCAAACCGTGGCTTTTGCCCTGGCCGATCATTGCTTGAAACCTGGGGCGGCAATGGCGGCCGTGGTCAAGGATGCCGGCGATGATCCTGACGTTACCCATGGTGCGCTGATTGTGGTCACGGCGCGGCCCGCAGCCACGGGCGCAGGGATCCTCTTTCGCGCCGGTGAGGGGGTTGGCACGGTTACCTTGCCAGGATTGCCGGTACCGCCAGGGGAGGCGGCCATTAATCCGATGCCACGACAAATGATTGCCGCCGCCATCGCCGAGGTTGCGGGCCCAGAGGCCGATTTCGAGATCGAGATTGCGGTGCCTGGCGGCGCTGCCTTGGCGGAACGCACGTTGAATGGCCGTCTGGGGATTATCAATGGCCTGTCGATCCTTGGCACAACCGGCATTGTGATACCGTTTTCCTGTGCGGCTTGGATTGATTCGATCCATCGCGGCATTGATGTGGCCCGTGCCACCGGCCAGGATCATATCGCCGGCTCGACCGGCTCGACGTCGGAGCGGGTGGTTGAGGCGCACCATGGCCTGGATCCCAAACAATTGATCGAAATGGGTGATTTCATTGGTGGCATGTTGAAATATTTGCGCACCCATCCGGTCCCGCGGGTCACCATCGCAGGCGGTGTTGCGAAGATGAGCAAGCTGGCGCAAGGGATGCTTGACGTGCATTCCAAACGTGGCCGGGCGGACCAGCAGGCACTTGCCGACATTGCCACGTCGGTTGGCGGTGATGCCGCACTTGCGGCCAAGATCACGGCCTCGAACACGGTTGCTGAAGCCTTTGGCCATGCGGCGGCGGCGGGCATCCAGCTTGGCGATGCGGTTGCCGCGCGCGCCTGGCAGGTCGCGGCACCGGTTCTGCAGGACACTGGCAGCGCCCTTGAAATTTTGGTCATTGATCGCGATGGCAAGATTCGCGGCGTCGCACCGTTTCGGGCGGTTCATGGCGCCCGCCCCCGAAACCGCCGTTGATAATCAGAATCATAAAGCGCACTTTCGCGGCTGAGCGCCTCCTCGCTTGCCAGACCAATTGAGGGCCCAACAAGCACAATTGCCGTGCGGGTGATCTCAGTCGACGCCGCTTCAGCCTCAATCGTCGATAGCCGCCCGCGCAGGATCACTTGATCAGGCCAACTGGCGCGCGCAACTACCGCAACCGGACAATCTGGACCGTAAAAAGGGCTCAGCCGTTGGACGATTTCGGCAAGCCTGTGGACAGCCAGATGGATCGCCAAAGTGGCCCCGGAAATTGCGAAATTTTCCAGACTTTCCTCTGCCGGCATCGGCGACGCCCGGCCTGACAAGCGGGTCAAAACGAGGCTTTGGGCAACGGCAGGCAAGGTCAATTCCTGACCCAATGCGGCGGCGGCGGCGGCAATTGCCGGCACACCAGGCGTCAGGGTATAGGCGATGCCATGGGTTTTGAGGCGCTGAATTTGCTCGGCAACCGCGCTCCACATGGCCAGGTCTCCTGAATGCAGGCGGGCAATATCTTTACCGGCCTGTTCAGCGGCGATGAATTCGGCCTCGATATCGTCCAAGGACAGCGGCGCAGTGTTGACCAGCCGAGTACCATCCGGGCAATGCGCCAAAACCTCAGGTGGCACAATGGATCCGGCGTAAAGACAAATTGCTGATTGGGCCAACAGGTCGCGGCCACGCAAGGTGATTAAATCGGCGGCGCCGGGGCCGGCCCCAATGAAATGCACGGTCATGGCTGCCTCCCGTCATGGGCTAAAGCGCAGCTGACGGCGCCCAAACTGCGTTTCGGCCCAAGCAAGCTGGCGGCATCGCCGACGGCCGCCAAGGCCGCAGCCTCCGCGACCGATGGCAAACCATGGGCGGCAAGAACCCGCGGCGACGGGCTAAGGCAGCGCTTGGCGGCGTGATCAAGTGCCGCCGGGGCCGGGAATGTCAGCGGCAATGCCAATGCCTGCGCTGCTTGGCGCAGCGGTGGGCTATCCTTGGCAGCGACCGTGGCAAGCGCCTGCAGGTCTGTTGCCGACAGCTGGTGGAACCTTAAACAAGCCTTTATGGCAGCGACAATAGCAGCACAATCTGCCTGTTGACTGAAGCCGACGCCAAGGCAGATCATGGCTTGCTCCAGGACCATTGGGTGACCGGCATCGCGGCCCGCCAACCGGTTAGCTTGCCGACGGCTTGTGCTTCTGCCAAGGCCAGCCGTAACAACCTGCCGCCATGGTTTTTATGGGCGGTGATCAGCTGATTCTCGGTTTCCAAGGTGACCGCATTGACGACCAAACGACCGCCTGCCCGCAGGGCTTTGATGGCGCCGTCGATGACAGCCATATTGCTGCCGCCGCCGCCAATGAAGACAGCATCAGGTGGCGGCAAATTTGCATAGGCGGCGGGCGCGGCAGCGGTCATGACGGTCAGGTCCGGGACCCCTAAGCGCCGGGCGTTCCGGGAAATGCGTGCGGCCCGTTCAGCATGTCGTTCAACGCTGACCGCGTGCATTGATGGGTCTTGCAGCAGCCACTCAATGGCAATTGAACCGGCGCCGCCACCGATATCCCACAGCAGTTGACCTGGCAAAGGCTGCAGCGCCGATAGGGTCAGGGCGCGGATGTCGCGCTTGGTGATCTGGCCATCGTGATCAAACCAGTCATCGGCAATACCGGGGGCCAGCGGCAGGAAATCAGCGGTCGCGTCGGCGGCGATCTCAACGGCGAGTAAATTGAGCGGATGAATGTCGCGCGGCTGAAAGCTTGCGGCATGACTGCGATGGATTTTTTCGCCGCTGCCGCCAAGGGCTTCAAGCACAGTTAACGTTGTGCCACCAAGACCGTGATCGCACAGATAAGCGGCCATCGCCGCAGGCCCCTGGCTGTCAGAGGTCAGCACCAAAAGTTTTCTGCCGGGTTGCAAATAGCGCCTGACATGGGCGACATCGCGGCCATGTAACGACAGGGTCGTGACCTCGGCCAATGGCCAAGCCAATCTGCTGGCGGCCAGACTAAACGCCGACGGCATCGGCAGAACCTGCATTTCGTCGGCGGCAAAAACCCGGCTCAGTGTTGCGCCGACGCCGTGCAGCATCGGATCACCGGAGGCAAGTACACAAACTGCTTCGCCGCGGACCGCACGGACAGCCGCCAAAGTGCTGTCAAACGGTGTTGGCCACGGTTGTGCTTGGGCGGTGATCAGCGGCGCTGCCAGGGCCAGGTGACGGCTCCCGCCAAAGACCAGATCAGCACCTGAAATAGCTGCTTTGGCCTGCTCGCTTAAGCCGTCGATACCATCTTCGCCAATGCCAACAACAGTCAGCCATTTTGCGGCCGGCATTTTTGCGGTTGGCGTGACCGTGGGTTTATTCGTAAAAACAGTCATGAGCCATCATATCCTGATTTTGGGCGGTACCACAGAGGCCCGCTTGCTGGCCGGTAAACTGGCGAACAACCCGGCCTTGACCGTCACCTTGTCGCTTGCCGGTCGAACCCGGCGGCCACTGCCGCAGCCCGCGCCGACCCGCAGCGGTGGCTTTGGTGGCGTGCCTGGACTGATCCGCTACCTTCACGATCATCAAATCGACCTGTTGATTGATGCGACGCATCCCTTCGCCCAGCAAATGTCGGAACATGCAGCGGCGGCGGCGCAGGCCGCAGGCTTGCCGCATCTGGCGATCCGCCGGCCACCATGGCAGCCTGCCGCTGATGACGACTGGCGGATGGTCGATGACTTGGCTGCGGCACTGCGCCAGATTGGACCCAGCCCGCAGCGGATTTTTGTCGCCTTTGGTCGTCAGGAATTGACGCCGCTGTTGGTCGCGCCGCAGCATCACTATCTGGTCCGCAGTGTTGACCCGGTGAAGCCGCCGCTGGCACTGCCGAAGATCGATTATCTGCTTGGTCGGGGGCCGTTTAAGGTTGCCGCCGAGGCGGCATTGCTGCGGGATCACGGCGTGCAGCTGATAATTGCCAAAAATAGTGGCGGCGCAGCCACCAGTGCCAAATTGCATGCCGCCCGCGCCCTTGGTTTGCCATGTTATCTGATCAGACGGCCGCCCCTGCCGGCGGTTGATCAAGTGCCGACGGTGGCGGCCGCACAGCGGTCGATTGCTCACTGGCTGTCCTCCGGTGACCTGCCGTCAGATGCCAACTTGGCAGCGCTGCGGGGGGAATAGACCAACGGCGATTGCCCCGGTCGGTCAATCTTCCGTGTCTCGGCCGAGCCGATAATCACACAGGTTGCCATATCTGCGCTGATAGTTTCGGCGGCGGCCAATGTGGTGACCGTGATCTGCTCATCAGGGCGGCCGGCGGCGCGCCCGAATATGACCAGTGTTTGTGCCGGCAGATGCGTTGCCAAAAGCCGAAAAGCGGCAGACAATTGCCATGGCCTGGCGCGGCTGACGGGATTATACAGCGCGATCACCAAACCAGCGCCGGCGGCGGCCCGCAGGCGGCGCTCGATCAGCGCCCAAGGCTTTAAATTATCGGACAGTGAAAGGGCGCAGAAGTCATGTCCCAAAGGGGCGCCAATGCGGGCCGCAACAGCCAGCATCGCGGTCACGCCCGGGACAAACACCAGGTCTAACGCCCGCCATTCCGGGGGGCCATTTTCAAGCGCCTCGCAGACCGCCGCCGCCATCGCAAAGACTCCCGGGTCACCGCCGGAGATCATGGCCACATGTTGGCCGCTTGCGGCCAGTTTTAGCGCGTCTTCAGCACGCGAAAGTTCGACCCGATTGTCGGATGCATGGCGGGTTTGATGGGCGCTTTCCGGTACCCGCGCCAGATAGCTTTGATAGCCAAATAAAGCCCCGGCAGCGGCAATTTCTTGGCTCGCCTCAGCGGTCCATTGGTTTGGGTTCCCTGGACCAATGCCGATCACCGCAAGCCGGCCGGTCATGATCGTGCCTGCCAGCCGGCGACCAGGATGAGGGCAAAATAGGGTGCGTGGTCGTCAGCTTTGTCGGCGACCGCCTGAAAGTGACCGTCAGCCATTGTGCCACGTTCCACATAGGTGGCCTGATCAAGCTTGCCGCTGGCAAGCAGCGCCCGCCGGACTTTCGGCAAATGTCGACCAAGCTTCATAATGACGGCGGCATCGCTGGCGGCTAGGCGGTCGATCAATTCTGCTTCCGGCAAAGTGGCAGGCAAGACGGTGACAATGTCATCACCCTGGCAAATCGGCACCCCTGCTAACGACCAACAACCTGACATGGCGGTGACACCGGCGATCACCTCGCAGGCAAAGCGGTCGGCCAAGCGATGATGCAGATGCATGTACGAGCCAAAGAACAAAGGGTCGCCTTCGCTGAGTACGGCAACCGAGTGTCCGGCCTGCAAATAGCTGGCGATTCGCGCCGCCGAATCATCAAAAAACCCACTGATGGCGGCGCGGTATGCAGGGCTATGACGATCTAATTCGGTGGTCACGGGATACAGCAAAGGCAGCTCGGTAACATCCTCGGCGAAAAGCTCGGCGGCAATCTGGTGGGCATGGCTGTGGTTGCCGCGTTTGGCGAAATAAGCGATCACATCTGCCGCCGCGATGATACGGGCCGCTTTACGGGTGAGTAATTCAGGATCACCTGGGCCGGTGCCAACGCCATAAAGAACCCCCTCCTGTCTGTCGCTCATGACTAAATTCCTTGTTTGGCAAGGGCATTAATGGCTGCTGCGGTGATCGCACTGCCGCCCATTCGGCCGCGAACAATCGCCCATGGGATATCCCCTGCCGCCCCGGCAGCTAGGGCATCTTTTGATTCCGCAGCGCCGACAAAACCAACCGGCATGCCAATTATTGCGGCCGGTCGGGGGGCGCCATCGGCGAGCATATCAAGCAGATGAAACAGTGCCGTCGGTGCATTGCCAATGGCGACCACGGCACCGTCAAGATGTGGTCGCCATAGCTCCAGCGCGGCAGCCGAACGGGTGGTGCCGAGCGTGGCTGCCAAGTCGGGCGTGCGCTCATCGCGCAGGGTACAGATCACTGCGTTATCGGCAGGCAGCCGGGCACGGGTAACGCCGCGGGCAACCATTTCTGCATCACAGATAATCGGCGCTCCGGCCGCCAACGCGCTGCGGGCCGCACCGACAAAGCCGGTGCTGAAGTTAAAAAATTGTGCCGCCGAAACCACGCCGCAGGCGTGGATCATGCGCACCGCCACATCGGCTTCGGCGTCGCTGAATGCCGACAGGTCAGCTTCAGCCCGAATGATGGCAAAGGATTGCGCATAAATGGCGCTTCCGTCACGCTCATATTGATAGCCGCTCACATGATTCTCCGATCGCTGCAAGCGTTTCTCAACGCTGTCTCTAACAGGCTATTCAAGCTGTCTGGTAAAGCTTTTGCCGTGCCACCGGTAATTGTGACGCCTGCCGCATGACCCAGAATCTCGGCATCAAATTGTGCTGGTCTAGCACAGGCTTTGGCGCAGCCGCTGACATGAATGCGGGCGCTTTGATTTAAGCTGTCGGCGATGGTTTGGGCGACCGCTTGGGTATCCATATGGGCTTGTGCGCACCCTGGTGCGCCAACACAGATTTGCAATTGTTGGCGGCGATCATCATCGCCGACAATGAAACCGAAGCGGCCGGCCATCTCAATCAGCCGCTCGACCTGGTCTGCTGCAAGCGGTTCGATAACCAATTTTTTACCGGCGGCGGGGTGCATCCTGAGGTCACCGAAAACCGCCAATTGGGTGCTCAGCTGGCGTAAGCTTTTGCTATCCAACGCCCCAAAGGCAGGCTGCAGGACGACCGCCCAAGCCGCATCTGGCAAGGCCAGGGGGCCAAGCGATGTTGGCGTCATGGGCGGCATTGTCGACGTTTTCACAGGCACCAGGCCAGCGGTTGCCAAGGCCCTGAAATCGTCGGTATCTAAATCGCGGCCGCGTGCGTGCGGGCCGCGTGCCGCAATGCATGTCAACAGTTTGAGCGCAACCGGCAGCGCCGCTTCATCGCTGACCTGACCGATGATTTTGCCGCGCCGGCGATTACCGCCAACGCTGACCTGCCAACCGCCGGCATTTTTGCATAAACGCAGATCCGCGATCAGGTCAGCCAGCGTAAATGGGCTGTCGCCCTCAATCACGATACTGGTTTTTGCAGCCAATCGGTGGCCCAGATCGGCGCTGACAATGGCGCTGTGTAAATGTTCAGCAAGGGTGGTGATTGCCGACCGGCCTGAGTGATCGGTGTTGCTGAGGGGTGGGCAATCAATTGCCGGTCCCGCAGCTATTTTGATATCGGCGGCAGTGATCGCCGTCGCCAATGGTAGTACGCTGTTTGCCTGCAGGCCGCGAATTTGGATATTGCCGCGGCTGCTGATTTCAAGACGGCCATTGCCATGGGCCTGTGCAGCTGACGCCAAGGCCAGCCATTGGCCGCCAGATAGCCCACTCGGCAGCGGCTTTAGGCGCACCAAAAGGCCATCCCCTGTGGCCATCGGTGCAGCTAAGCTGGGGCAGGCATTGCGGATCATGTCTGGGCGTGCGGCGGCGCTCATCGGCGGTCCACCAAGGCTTGGGCATGGGCCCCGAAATAAGCTAATTCAGCGTCAATACTGTTGCGTAACGGATGCCAAAGGCCGCGTCGACGGGCGTCGCTTAAACGTTTGGCAATGCTGCGGGCGGCTTCCGGGTTCTCGGCCAAAATGAAGTCCCGTACGGTCGGCGCAGCAACATAGGCGTCATGTAGGGCGCCGATCAAATGATCGGGGACCGCAGGGGTGGTCTCAGCAAAGGCCACTAAGCGATCAACGGTTTCGGCAAAATCACCGGCACCGCGCGGACCGTGGCGCATTTGTCCGGCGATGTAGCGCGGGTTAATCGCCCGTCCCTTAACCACCCGTCGCAAACTCTCAATCAGGGCGCGGGCTTTCGGGCGCTTGGGATCACTGGTATCCAGGGTGACCAAATCGGCATTGTTTCCAAGCCGCGCCGCCGCCGCCGCAAAACCGCCGATGAAGGCCACATCGGCTGTCCCTTCAAGCAAATCGCGGCTGCCGTCGTCGCTGGTATGGACCAACAAGTCAGCGGCGGCAACGCGCGCCGAAAAAGCTCCTGGCACGGCGATGCCGCTGCCGTCCGTGTCATCGTCAAAAGCATGCGAGCTGGCGGCAAGATAGGCATCACCAAGTTCGCTCTGGTCTTGCCATTGCCCTGATTGCAGCAATTCTTCGGTGCCGCTGCCAAAACTTCCCGGACTGGAGCCGAAAATTCGTCGTGGCACGCCGCCCTCTCGGTCGGCATCGGCGGCCAAAGGGTTTTCATGGCCTTCATGATGGCGTCCTGCAACTGCCGCCGTCGCGGCCGATAACAGGCTGATCTGAGCTGCAAACATATCTCGGAAAAGCCCGGATATGCGCCATGTCACATCAATCCGCGGGCGGCCAATAAGCGCCGGTGGCAGCACTTCGATGCCACTCACCCGGCCACTATCGTTCTGCCATTGCGGCCGGCAGCCCATCAACCATAAGCCTTGGGCAATTTCTTCACCGGCGCTGCGCAGGCTGGCGCTGCCCCATAAATCAATCACCAAAGAGCGCGGCCATTGGCCATGTTCTTGTAGGTAAAACCGCAAAACTTCGTCAGCTGCTTGCTGGCCCAGATCCGCAGCTGTCGGGGTCGGCAAGGCGCGCGGGTCAATGGTGAACAGATTACGGCCTGTGGGCAGAACATCTAAGCGCCCGCCCAAGGGTGACCCGGCCGGCCCTGGAGCGACAAATTTGCCGTCAAGCGCGGTCAGCAGCCCAGCCTTTTCATGATCGGCGCTGGCCATCCGCGCGGCATTGTCATCATTGGCGCTGTGCCGGCCAAAAATGTGTTGCCCATCTTTGAAGGCGAAATCCTTTAAATCGCAAAGCCAAGCGTCGATCTGTTTGAGGGCTGTATCTGCATCGGCACCGGCGGCAACACCGGCGACGCGGTCCAGGCCTGTTTCGGCGGCTTTGACTTGAATCAATTTGGCGAGCCGCTGGCGGCGGCGGCTATCCAGCCCATCAGCCTGGACAAATTCATCGACCAAACGGTCCAATTCAGCTTCTGCCTGATTAAGACCGGCCGTCAGCATCGGCGGCGGCAAGTGACCGATGGTTTGGGCGGCAATCCGGCGTTTTGCTTGTGCCGCCTCACCAGGATTATTGACGATGAACGGGTAAATCACCGGTACGGCACCAAGCACGCGCTCCGGAAAACAGTTGGCTGACAATGCCACGGCTTTACCGGGTAACCACTCAAAGGTGCCATGGGCACCGACATGGATCACCGCATGACAGGCCAAATCTTGCTGCAACCAATGTCCGAAGGCCAACAGTTCATGGCGCGGTGGCAGGCTTGGGTCATGGTAGTCGGCGCGGCGATCGTCGGCACGCCCACGATCAGGTGCCAAGGCGACGGTCACTTTGCCGAAACGATGGTGGCGAAAGTCTATGGCGGCCTCATCGGCGCGGCCCCAGGCATTGATGACGCTGCTGCGCACGCTGGCTGGCAGGGTTTTAAACGCTTGCGACCAGGCGCCGGCAGGCAGTGCCGGTTTCGGATGGTGCAACAGATCCAGCAGCGCCCGCGGGCTGTCGGGACAATCGCTGACGGTGTAACCGGCACCGGCAAGGTCGGCCAGGATGGCCAGCACCGACTGCGGAACATCAAGGCCAACAGCGTAACCTGTTCGGCCATCGGCACCGGGATAATCGGGAATAATGAGCAAAATATTACGCTCTTTCGGCGGTGTGCTTTGCAGCTTTAAAATAGCTTGTAGGCGGGCGACCACCTGGCCAATTCGGCCATGGTCAGGGCAATTTCGGGGCGGCGCAAATTGTAACGGACCGGCGTCAACGCCCGATAATGCCGGTCCGTCCTCACCAAGATCACCGTCGACGCCCTTGAAAGACAGAACACCGGCGGCAATACGGCCATCCAGTTCCGGTAAAACCACATGCATGGCCAAATCAGCGACCCCCAAACCACGATCGCTATCCCGCCATGCCGTCGCCGGTGTGGTGGCGATCATGGCTTGCAGAACAGGCTTACCGATTTCGCTGAAAACCGGTGCTGCGGCAGTATCTAAGCTGGCGGCGAACGCTGTTGTGGTTATGATGGCGGCGACATTAAAATGCGCTGCTGTGGCCGCAACAAAAGCCATCGCAGTGCTGTCTTTTAAGGTTGGCACAAAGATTGGTAAGCCGAAAATGCCTGCTTCTGCCAACGCTATGAGCAGGGCATCAATCGGCGCCTGATCATTGGCCAACAGGATCGAACGGTAAAAGATAATCGGTACCACAGGCGTATCGAGGCCGATTTTAGCTGCCATCTCGGCACGGTCGATGATGCCGTCAGCGGTGTGGTAGAGGCCCATTTTGGGGACGCTAAGAGCCGCCTTGGGAACAGTTTCGCTGCCTGCCAGCGCTGCCAGACGACCCAGCATGATGGCGATGTTATCGGGGCCACCTTCGCGGAAACAGGCTAAAATGGCCTCTTGTTCGGCGTCGCCGACAGTCGATAGGCGTGCTAAATCAGGATCGGCTTGTCGACATTCACCGGGCAAAAGGATCAGCTTGATGTCGTTCTCATGCGCCAGCTTGGATAACTGCTCGCAGCCATACCGCCACCATTCATAACCACCCAGTAACCGCACCAGGATGACGCTGGCGTGGCGACCTGTGGTATCGGCCCAAAGGTCGACCGACATTGGATGGCGCAGCTCGCGAAGGGCCACCAAGCGCATGCTTGGTAGCTGATCACCGCCACTGTGATGGGCTGCGGCAATGGTGTTCAGGTCACTATCGGAGAACGATAGAACCGCAACCTTGGCCGGCGATTGGGCCAGGTCGACAGGTTCGATGCGATCATCCAGACTGGCCGATGAGATATTGGCGATATGCATCGCTTATGCCGCGAGCACAGCCTCGACGCGGGCGCGGTCAAGGCCGTGTAAGCCAATAACAACCAAGCGTGTGCTGCGCTGCTCATCAGCTTTCCAGGGGCGATCAAAATGGCTTTGTACGCGGGCACCGACAGCTTGCACAAGCAGCCGCATCGGCTTGCCGTCAACGTCTGCGAAACCTTTTATCCGCAGCACGTCCGGCAGCTCACCGGCAGCCGTCACGCGGGCGACAAGACTGTCGGCATCAGCTGTTGCCGCCAGCTCAACAATGAAACTGTCGAAGTCATCATGTTCGTGATCAAGGTCGTCATCATGATGGGTGCGGCGATTGTCGATGTCGGCCTCGGCGGCGGCCCCGAGGCCAAGCAAGACCTGCGCATCAATGCTGCCGGCGGCGGCCGGCACAATTTTGACGGCGCGGGCCAAATGCGCGCTGAGATGGCTTGAGGCCGCGCCAATTTGATCGGCTGAAAGCAAATCTGTTTTTGACAGGATGACCAAATCGGCGCAGGCAATTTGATCTTCAAAAACTTCTTCAATGGGATCATCGTGATCTAAGGCATCATCAGCGGCACGCTGCTCGGCTAAGGCACCCATGTCATGGGCAACGCGGCCGTCGGCCAAGGCTTCGCCGTCGGCGACCGCAACCACACCATCGACGGTCACACGGGCCCGCACTGCCGGCCATTTAAAGGCCTGTACCAAGGGTTTCGGCAATGCCAGGCCAGAAGTCTCAATCAAAATATGATCGACGGCGGGCTGAAACGCGAGAATCGCTTCAAGCGCCGGTTCAAAATCATCTGCGACCGTGCAGCAAATGCAGCCATTGGCCAACTCGACGACATTTTCCTCCGGGCAGGTGTCGATGCCACAGCCTTTCAAGACCTCGCCATCGATGCCGACATCACCAAATTCATTGACGATCACGGCAAAGCGGCGACCGCCCGGGTTTTCCAAGAGGTGGCGAATCAGCGTGGTTTTACCGGAGCCAAGAAAGCCGGTAACAATGGTGCAGGGAATGCGAGAAACGGCCACGCTCATGAGATGTCATCCTGTTTGCTTGGTAAAGGGGGGATGCGGGCAATCATTTTGCCTTTCAGGCTGTCAGGCCGACCGCGCAACGGCAGCCGACCATTTTCGGCGTTGCCTAAAAGCTCACCCGCCGCCAGCAGGTCCGCAGCACTTGCGACGGTCAGCGCGCCGAAGACATATGTCCAGCTGCCGGTGGCGGCAACGGCAGCACTTAAACCGCGATTACAATTGCCCAAACAGCTTACCGCCGAAATCGACAGGTTGCGCTGTTGATTTGCGCTGCGTGCAGCTTCGATGGCGACGGCCGCGGACAGCACGGCGCCTGGTCGTGGCTGTGCCGGGTCATGACGATCTGCGCGGCATGTTTTACAAACTAAGACACTCACCAGCGGCGATGCCGCGACTTTGTCCGGAGCGTTCACATCATCCTCCCCGACCTGTTGTCCCGCAGGCGATATGGGTTTCAGGTGACGGCAGGTCTCCTGGCTCGCGGCTCTGCGCCGACCTTCACCAAGTGCGCTTGGTGGCGGCCGGCAGAAGGATTTGCCGCTTACAGTTGCGGGTACAGCCGAGGCCCTTCACCTCGTTCCCTTTTCACCGCCCGAAGGCGGCACCGTCGACGTCAGTTGTAGTGGACAGAAGGATGCCGAGTCAATCAAGCGATACTATTCTAAAAGCGTCGTTACGGGTCGGTTGATCAGGATTGCGTGAGGCAATTTTTTCGTTATTGTGAGGCCAGAAGCAGCAAAAAAAACCATAGCGTAGGGAGATAGACGATGGACGCGATTGCGCAGACTGCCAGCATTGATACCGCGCGGAGCCGAACATTAGCGCTCGCCGCCGCTGGTTTCTTAGGCTTGTTCATTATCGGCGTTGCTGGTTTTGCAAATATTCATGCGGTCCATAATGCGGGTCACGATTACCGGCATTCGATGGCATTTCCGTGCCATTAACCGCCTTGCGCCCCGGCTCCCTGTCGGCAGGTTAAGATGGCCTTGTTCCGCAATTTAATATTGACCGCTGTTCTTGTCGGGTTGATTGCCGGCCTGCTTTCGGCGGCCTTGCAAGAATTCTTAACCACCCCCTTAGTGATTCAAGCAGAACAGATTGAAAGCCGGTTGCCGGCCCCTGCGGCGACCGCGCCTGCCCATGATGACGGTCACCATCATGGGCCAGGATGGGCCCCCGCGGATGGTCTTGAGCGACAGGTTTTCACCGTGCTTGCAAGCCTTGTTGGGACGATCGGCTTTGCGCTGATCATGCTGGTTGCGGCCGAACTTGCAGGTGGTTTGCGCAATTGGCGTCACGGTCTTGCTTGGGGCGTCGCAGGGTTTTTCATCTTTGTGCTCGCGCCCAGTCTTGGGCTGCCGCCGGAACTGCCAGCCATGCCGGCAGCCGATCTTGTGGCGCGGCAAGCATGGTGGCTGGCAACGGCGGCGGCAACAGCCGTCGGCATTGCCCTTTTGGTGTTCACGGAAAGTTTGGTATTGGCGGTTTTCGCGGTGATTGTGTTGGTTGCACCGCATTTGATCGGGGCACCGCATCCAGATGATTTAACTTCCCCGATTCCAGCCGCCCTGCATCAGCTGTTTGTGGTCCGCGTGACCATGGTGAGTTTCATTTTCTGGATCGTGCTGGGCAGTTTGGCAGGGGCATTTGCACCGCGTTTTCTTGCCCGTGATGAACTGCCGGCGGCAACCGCTAGGGTGAATTAAACCCCAGTTTCAAGCGGGCGCGCTGGGCGCCTTGCATGTGGGCACGGGCGGCAGCTTCGGCTTCATCGGCTGCATTCGCCCAAATCGCCTCGACGATT
This sequence comes from SAR116 cluster bacterium AG-355-O21, assembly GCA_003280605.1. Taxonomy (GTDB): domain Bacteria; phylum Pseudomonadota; class Alphaproteobacteria; order Thalassobaculales; family Thalassobaculaceae; genus TMED26. The sequence continues at coordinate 66,899 of QCEM01000002.1, forward strand.
GCTCGATGTTCCGCCAGCGCTGCCGCAGGTCGACCGGCGATGTCATACGTGGTGGTTGGCAACAGCGCCAAAGCGGTGCTGAGGGAATCTAAGGTTTGCAGCAAATATCGATTATGTGACGCCCGATAAATACAGGCATGAAAGGCGCGGTTGCCGTCGGCGCTGGCGGCGGCATCGTCTAAGGTTGCTTCGGCGGCCCGTAAATGTGCTTGCAGGGTTGCGATTTCGTCATCCGTTGCAAATTGTGCCGCCAAGCGCGCGGCCATGCCTTCCAGCTCGATACGAATGGCGTATAGCTCGATAATCTGTTGCCGACTGAGGGTGGTTACCGTCATCCCGGCATGCGGCGTTGCCTGTGCCAGGCCATCGGCTTCAAGGCGTTTTAAAGCCTCACGAACAGGGGTGCGACTAACCCCCAACCAGGCAGCAATCTCGACCTCACGTAAGCGGGTGCCGGGCTGCAAGCGACCGGTTTGGATGGCGGCCGTCAATTGGGCGTAGACATGCTGCCCGCGCGACGTCTCGGCAGACCGAGGCGGATCGGTGGTGATGTCTGTTGGCCATGCTTTTGGCAGGGCTTCAAGTTTGTTCATCGGCTGGCCCTTATGGCAGCTATTTGCCAAAATGATTGTATACAAAAAAATACAATCCACCAACCGCAGTCTAGGCGGGATGTGAAAGGAACGTTCAACACGGGCTTTTTCAACGAAAAAGATTGATCCGGAGCAGCTTTTTTTGCATACATGACCGGGGATTATGGAAAGGAACCGTGATGAGTGAGCCCGCCGTCGATTGGCCGAACCAGCTGTATGACTGTTTGCGCGCCCATGAGGTAACGATCTTCGGCCATGTGCCGGACGCGGGTCATAAGGTCTTGATCAACCGCGCTTATGCCGATCCTGCCGCGCAATCAATTGGTTTGACCATCGAATCTGAAGGTATCGGCTTGCTTGCCGGCGCGCATTTGGGTGGTCAACGTGCGGTGCTGGCGATGCAGTCCAGTGGCGTCGGCAACTGTATCAACCTGCTCTCGCTGATCCAGATCGCGCAATTCCCGTTCGTGGCTTTGGTCAGCATGCGCGGCGATTTTGGCGAGCAGAATGCGTGGCAATACCCGATGGGGCAAGCAACCGAGGCGACGTTACAGGCAATGAATGTGCGCTGCTATTGGGTGCATCAGCCTGACGATGTGGTGCCGACGGTCACCGCTGCCGTGAACGCGGCCTATGCAGCCAATCAAGCAACCGCGGTGCTGTTGTCACAGAAACTCATTGGCGCAAAGCCGTTTTAAGCCGCGCGTGGAGGAACAGTTAATGGAACAAGCAAGCCCGCGGGTCCTCGATCGCAAGCACGCCGTCCCGAAAATTATCGGTGACCCGAACGATTTTCTCATCATTTCCGGCCTTGCCGGAACCGGAAAGGATGTTGGCCATTTGAGCCAAGAGGCAGGCATTCAATTTCTCATGACAGGGGCGATGGGTGCGGCCTGTATGACAGGATTTGGGTTAGCGTTGGCGCAGCCCGAACGCCGGGTATTGGTGGTCACCGGTGATGCCGAGTTATTGATGGGGGTTGGCGCACTGGCGACCATCGGCGCAGAACAGCCAAGCAATTTGGCGATTGTCTGTGTTGATAACGGCCATAATGGTGAAACCGGATATCAGCCAAGCCATACCAATAAAGGTGTCGATCTTGAAATGATCGCTCGCGGCGCAGGCATCCAAATTACCCGTACCGTGTCGACGGAAGATCAATTAGATGATGCGTCGCGGGCCATTCGCGAGGGTAACGGGCCGGCGTTTATTTGGGCCCGTGTCAACACGGATCCACCGCCGGTTTATAAGCGCAATCTTGATGCGGTCGAATGCAAGCTGCTGTTTCGCCGCCGCTTGCTTGGGCAGTAATAAGACATAGGTATTTGACATGGCGGGGTGTCGGCACAGCCGATTAGCCCGCATATTTCTGCGATCAAAGGACGAAGAAAACATGAATGAAGACTATGATGTGATCGTTGTCGGTGCAGGCAACGCCGCCATGTGTGCTGCGATGTCGGCCCATGAGCAAGGGGCCAAAGTGGTCATCTTAGAGCGGGCACCGGAAGACGAGGCGGGCGGCAATTCGCGTTACACCGCCGGGGCGATGCGGTTTGCACATAATGGCCTGCAAGATATTGCGACGCTGGTTGATCTGACCGATGAGGAAATCGAAACCAGCGATTTCGGTACCTATACCACCGATCAATATTACGATGACATGTTCCGAGTGACTCAATACCGGACCGATCCGCAGCTTTGTGAAACGCTGGTAACACAGTCGCTGGAAACAGCCCAGTGGATGCGCTCAAAAGGCATGCGCTTCATGCCGATGTATAACCGCCAAGCCTTCAAAGTTGACGGTAAAATGAAGTTCTGGGGCGGCCTGGTACTGGAATATTGGGGCGGCGGTCATGGGATTTGGGAAATGCAGTCAAAGATCGCCGCTGATCTTGGCATTCCGGTGTTGTTTGAGCATCGCGCCATTGAGTTGATCTATGATCATGAGCGGGTGCGCGGCGTGAAAGTAAAGCATCAAGGGAAAGTGCAAGAAATGTTTGCCAAATCCGTGGTCCTCGCGGCCGGCGGTTTTGAAAGCAATTCCGATTGGCGGACGCGTTATCTTGGCCCTGGTTGGGATTTGGTGAAAGTCCGCGGCACCCGTCACAATATGGGTGAAGGCATTAAAATGGCACTTGATATCGGTGCCATGCCCTATGGTAACTGGTCCGGCTGTCATGCGGTCGGGTGGGATTTGAACGCTCCTGAATTTGGCGATCTCAGCGTCGGGGATAACTTCCAAAAACACTCCTATCCGCTCGGTTTGATTATCAATGCCGAAGGCAAGCGCTTTGTTGATGAAGGTGCCGACTTCCGTAATTATACCTATGCTAAATATGGCCGGGAGATTTTATCGCAACCAGGACAGTTCGCCTGGCAAATTTTTGACAGCAAGGTGCTGCCACTGCTGCGCGATGAATACCGTATTCGGCGGATGACCAAGGTACAGGCCAATACACTTGAAGAATTGGTCACCAAGTTAGAAGGTGTTGATGCCGAGCAAGCCTTGCGCACCTTGAAGGAATATAACGCGGCGGTGCAGACCGATGTCAGGTTTAACCCAGCGGTGCTTGATGGTCGCGGTACCAAGGGCTTGGAAGTGCCAAAGTCGAACTGGGCAAACGTTCTTGATGAAGCCCCCTATGAAGCCTATGCCATCACCTGCGGGGTGACCTTTACCTTTGGTGGATTGCGGATTGATGAACATGGCGGCGTCGTTGACACCGACATGCAAGCCATTCCCGGGCTATATGCGGCCGGTGAATTGGTCGGCGGGTTGTTTTACTTCAACTATGCCGGTGGTACCGGCTTGATGAGCGGCGCGGTCTTTGGCCGGCAGGCAGGTAAGTCAGCGGCGATGGCGGCTCAAATGGCCAGCTAAAGGGCAAAAAATTTGGTGGTTTGCGGGCGGCTCTCAAGGACCTATTCTAGGGCCTTGACTGCTGCTGCAATGGATCGAGAAATCAAATGTTTGCCTCTGCTCTTAATCGGATCGAAACCTCCGCATCGGCGGTGATGACACAACGTGCCCGGGCCATGCGCAATGCTGGCCGTGACGTGCTGGCGCTGTCTATGGGGCAGCCGGATTTTGATACCCCAGAACATATTAAAGATGCGGCCAAGGCAGCGATGGATCGCGGTGAAACCGGCTATCCACCGCTTGCCGGCACCGAGGTTTTAAAACGCGCTATTCAAGAAAAGTTCAAACGCGAAAACAGCCTTGATTACGATGTTGATCAAATTTTGGTATCGAACGGCGGCAAGCAAATCATTTTCAACGCTTTTGCCGCCACCATTAACCCCGGCGATGAGGTGATTGTACCGGCGCCTTATTGGGTCAGTTATCCTGATATCGTGAAATATACCGGCGGCACCCCGGTGTTTGTTGAAACCGAGTTGCAAAACGGCTTTCGTTTAACGGCCTCGGCGCTTGAAGCGGCGATAACGGCGAAGACTCGTTGGCTGGTTTTAAACTCGCCTAATAACCCGTCCGGCGGATGCTATCGGCCGGAAGATTTGATGTCTTTGGCGGCGGTCTTAGCGGCGCATCCGCATATCCGTGTTTTAACCGATGACATTTATGAGCATTTGGTTTTTGACGGCAAATTCACAACCATCTGCCAAGTCGCCCCTGAGCTGACCGATCGGGTGCTGACCATGAATGGTGTTTCCAAAGCCTATGCCATGACCGGATGGCGCATTGGCTATGCTGCCGGGGATGTTGATCTGATTAAGGCGATGGCGAAAATGCAAAGTCAGGTGACCGGCGGTGCATGCTCGATCAGCCAAGCGGCGGCGGCCGAAGCACTGAGTGGTGATCAAACCCTGGTGACCGAGCGGCGGGCCAGCTTTAAAGCCCGGCGTGACCATGTGGTGGCCCGCTTGAATCAAATTTCAGGCTTACGCTGCATCATGCCTGACGGCGCATTTTACGTTTTTCCTGACTGTCGTGGCTGGCTGGGGCGGTGGACAGCAGGTGGCGCGGTGTTAAACAATGACAGCGATGTCGCCGAGCAATTGCTTGAGGAGCAAGAGGTCGCGGTTGTGCATGGTGCCGCTTACGGCTTATCACCGCATATACGGATTTCCTACGCCACCGACATGGCCACCCTCGACACGGCATTGGATCGGATCAATGCCTTTGCCGAGGGCTTGAGTTGATCGCCGATTAGGCTTTCGCACTCGGCCGCGCGGAAACTTTTTCACGCCAGGCGCTTAGCGCGGTCAAGCTTTCGTCGGGGCGCTTTTTTGCAACTTTTGCAAAATCCACTGCCACCAAGGCAGTGATGTCGGCAACTGAATAATGTTCACCGGCAACAAATGGACTTGCTGCCAGCCGGTTGTTCAGATCATTGAAAAAATGCTCAATCCGCAGCAAGCCGCGGGCGGCAAGATCCGGGATTTGGTCGTAATTATGGGGGCCGGCAATGGCGCGCCCGGCAAACCCCGGAACCGTGTTGCGAAAGGCCTCGGCGACGGCGGCAAGACCATTCATTTCCATTCGCCGTTGCCACATTTCGACGGTCGCTTTTTCGATCGCCGTCCGACCTAACAACGGTGGCTCGGGATGAACTTCCTCCAGATAGCGGCAGATCGCCATGCTTTCACCAATGATGGTTCCGTCATCGAGTTCCAGGGCCGGCACCAGAAGTTCAGGATTTTTGGCGCGGTAGGCATCCTCCATCTGAGCTTTCGCCCCGAGGTCGACCGCAATGTTCTCGATATCTAACCCTTTTTCGGCAATAAAAATCCGCACCCGGCGTGGGTTTGGGGCCATGGTGTAATCATAAAGTTTCATGGATACAGTCCCTTTTCAGTATCAACGTGGTTACCTGTCGTCTTGGTCTTTGCGATGCGCCGCTAACCAAGCATCCGGCTCCCAGCGCTGCAGCGAGAAGACGTCCCGAAGGGGGGCGTAAAGGTCCGCATAAAGGCGGCCGACAACATCATATTTTTCACGATCAAGATAAAGTGTTTCAGGGTCTATAAGACCGTCACGTACATGCATATGCAGCATCTCAGCAACCACCAGGTCGCGTTCGGCACTGAGTTGCAGCGTCACGGTTCGGCGGCATTCAAAGGCGACCGGCGCCTCGCCAATCCGTGGCGGTTTGATCTTTGTGCTGGCAACCGGGGTAAAGCCGGCCAAATCAAACTCATCAATTTCCGGGTCAAAATCAATTGCTGTGATGTTCATGCCTTCGGCAATGCTCATATCGACCATATTGACGACAAATTCACCACCATCCCGGATCAACCGCGCGGTGTCTTTGGGGCGCAGGTCTGGGCGGCGTTGGATGCCAATAACGCACACCGGTGGGTCCTCTGAGAAGGCGTTGAAAAAGCTATACGGCGCAGCATTTAAAACACCGTCCTCATCAACTGTTGAGATTAACGCGATTGGGCGTGGAATAATGGTCGACGTTAATAACTTATAACGGTCCTTATTGTTCAGCTTAGCTAAATCAAATTCCATGAAAACTCCGACAATTAGGCAGGTGAATTAACCACCGGCAGGGTGATATACGAGGCGTGACGACGATTCATATAGACAGTATTGGCAGCAACTTTAGAGCGTCGCCAATCACCTTCTGGGGCGCCTGTATTAGGGTTGATATCGAAATGCGGAAAGTTAGACGAGGAAATATCCAGGCGGATGCGATGACCTGCCTTGAAACAATTGGCGGTAGCGAACGGTTCAAGTGTAATCGCATAAATCTGCCCTGGTGTCATCATCGTCGGGTGGCTCCATGACTGCCGGTAGCGGCACCGCAGAATGCCGTCGGTAAGATTCATCGCATAGCCTTGCGGATAGTCGGCGCTGGGTGGATGAACATCAATCAACTTGGCCGTGAAATCGGTATCAACACAGTCCGAGCTGACTTGCAGATGTACCGTGATCGGCCCTGCGATGGTCAAATCGGCGGTTAACGGTGGGGTTTCAAAAACCAGAATATCGGCCCGTGCCGAGAGTGGCAAGTAGGGTTGTTTTGAGCCAAAAAAACCTGCATCTTCGCGTTGGTCAAAGGCACCGCCGACCATGATTGGCTCACCCGATGTCATGGTGCCGCCGATAGACGGCACTGGTTGGCGCGGGTCATAATCATAGGTCAAGGCGCTGTCGGCGCGTTCTGGGGCGGTCTCGGACAGCTGGCCATCGGCGTGCAAATAAAGTCGGCTGGGTGTCATTTCCGGCGGTGGCCAATCAGCGAAATCACGCCATTCACCCCCATGCCGTAAATGGCCGTCAGCGGTTTTTTTGCCATCGCCGCCGCCCATAATGAAAAGCTTCACCGGAGCTTCTGCAGCAGTCCCGACGTCGATGCCGCGCAGCCAGTGATCAAACCAGCGCAGCCGATAGCTGAAAAAATCATCGGCAAGATTGCCGTCAAGCGTCGCCTTTTCGCCGAAATCAACATCGCCCATCACCTGTAGCGATCGGTCCCCATGGGTCCACGGCCCCATGACCAGCCATAACGGTCCTTTGTCCGCTGCTTTTAGGCCAAGATAGTTTTCCGTTGCGGTGCGCACATAAGCATCATACCAGCTGGAGATATGCAGCATTGGAACATTGGCGAATTGCGGCCAATAGCCGGCGGCGAAAATACCCAGCTGCCGCCAATAGTCGCCATCACTGCCGTGGCGCCATTGTTCAAACAAATAGGCTTCATAATCAGCATGCCATTTCAGCGGTGAATGGCCCGGTTGCCAGGGCATTGCAGCAAACCAGGCGTGCGGATCCTCGGCCTCGAGAGCTGCTTTGAGAATCGGATCGGCGGCTGCCTCGGGGGATAGTTTGGCTTGTTTTAAGGCCCAGGTCGCTTGCTTCAATTCAAACGCCCCGCCTTGCCGGATACCGGCTTGAAAGGCATCTGAAAACCCGCCGCTATCAATCATCATACAGGCCAATCCCGGCGGATTTAGACAGGCGGCTGCGACTTGCGTGTGGGCTGCGTAAGACAGGCCGATGGTGCCGATTTTACCGTTGCACCATGGCTGCGCGACAATCCAGGCAAAGCTGTCATAGCCGTCCTCGCCTTCAGCCAGATATTTCTCAAATTGACCCTCGGACTGCCAACGCCCACGGCAGTCTTGAAAGACCACAGCATAGCCCTGGGCGACAAAAAAGGCTGCAACCTCGGCACGCGGCAGGGCCTCTGGTGAGGCCATTGTGCCTTCGCGCGGACTGGCCTCGGTTTTGCCGTAAGGGGTGCGCTCGAAGATCACCGGAAAGGGGCCAGGTTGCGAAGCCGGGCGGTACACATCAGTGGCAAGGTGAATCCCATCACGGACCTTCACCATGATGTCGGATTCGACAATCATATCATTGCTCTCAATGCTCATCTAAGCCCTCCCGTGCGATCAAACTTGCGGATGCTAGCATATTCTTCAGGGGCCGTCTGGCGGCTTGCATCCGCCGGGGGACCAGCGTAGGCTTTCGGCGGTGACAAGCGCCATAAAACAATACATCTGAAACCGTCATTTCCCTGGGGGAGACCATGGGTATTATCGCCAAACGACTGGATGCGATCAAGCCATCGCCGACCATCGCCATTTCTGCCAAAGCACGCGCCCTGAAAGCCGAGGGCAAGGATATTATCGGACTGAGCGCCGGCGAGCCTGACTTTGATACACCGGCGCATGTGATCGCGGCGGCGATCGAAGCGATGCATGGCGGTGAAACGCGATATACCGATCCCGATGGCACACCGGCGCTGAAAGCAGCTATTACGCGGAAGTTCAAACGGGATAATAACCTCGATTATAGCACCGATCAGGTGACAGTCGGGACGGGCGGCAAGCAGGTTCTCTATAATGCCCTGATGGCCAGTCTTGATGCCGGGGATGAGGTCATTATTCCGGCCCCTTACTGGGTCTCATATCCGGATATGGTGTTGTTGGCCGGCGGCACCCCTGTGGTGGTCGAGTGCAGTCAAGAAAACCGCTTTATCCTGCAACCTGAAGATCTTGAAGCTGCGATCACGCCGAAAACCAAATGGCTGATCATGAACAGCCCTTCCAATCCGACAGGTGCTGGCTACAGCCGCGCCGATATGGTCAAAATCACCGATGTGTTGATGCGTCACCCGCAGGTTTGGGTGCTCACCGACGATATGTACGAGCACCTGGTCTATGATGGTTTTAAATTTTGCACGCCGGCGGAAGTCGAGCCTGGATTGTATGATCGCACTTTGACGTGCAACGGCATGTCAAAAGCCTTTTGCATGACAGGCTGGCGGATTGGTTATGCTGCCGGGCCGGCCAGCTTAATCAAAGCTATGGGGACGATTCAATCGCAGTCGACCTCCAATCCAAACTCAATTGCGCAAGCAGCCTCAGTGACCGCATTGGACGGCCCAATGGCGTTTTTAGAGTCCAATAATGAAGTTTTCAAAGCCCGCCGGGATCTGGTTGTCTCGATGTTAAATCAAGCACCGGGAATAAACTGCCACACCCCGGAAGGGGCATTTTATGTCTATCCATCGGTCAGCGGGTGTCTCGGCAAAACCGCACCATCCGGCAAGGTGATCGAAAATGATGAGGATTTCGTGAGTGAGTTGCTGGGCGCCGAAGGGGTTGCTGCGGTTCACGGGGAAGCCTTCGGTTTAAGTCCACATTTCCGTATTTCCTATGCCACCGCCACCGAGGTGCTGGAAGATGCGTGCCAGAGAATTCAGCGGTTTTGTGCAAGCTTAACGTAAGGGTGACTATTTTATCGGGTTGGGGGAAAAGATGGAGTTAAGACTGGATGGCCGCAAGGCCTTGATAACGGGCGGCAGCCTTGGATTGGGCAAGGCCATGGGCTTGGCCTTTGCGGCGGCGGGGGCGAAGCTGGTATTGGTCGCCCGGCGCGAAGATAATCTGGCTGCGGCGCAGGCTGAAATCCGGGCGCAAACAGCTGATTGTCAGGTTGAGGTGGTGAGCGCCGATGTCCAAACCCAGGCTGGTTGCCTGGATGCTTACCGCCATGCCGAGCGGGTGTTCGGCGGCGTTGATATTTTGGTCAATAATGCCGGTCGCTCCGCGACAGGGCCGTTCTTGGAGACCTCCGACAGTGACTGGCAAGACGATCTTGATTTGAAGTTTATGGCGGCTGTTCGGCTCGCCCGGGCCGCGATTCCAGGCATGAAAGAACGTGGCTGGGGGCGCATTATCAATGTCTTAAACACAGGTGCCAAAGCACCGCCTGCCAACAGTATGCCAACCTCTGTCAGCCGGGCCGCCGGACTGGCCATGAGCAAGGCACTCGCGGCTGAAATGGCACCTTTTGGGATTTTAGTTAACGCCTTGCACGTAGGCTTGATCGACAGCGACCAATGGGTCCGCCGGCACACCGCCGTTGGCGGCAATCAAACCTATGAAGAGTTTACCGCCGGCATGGCCGATGGCATCCCCCTCGGGCGCATCGGGCGATCTGAAGAATTTGCCAATATGGCTTTATTCTTAGCTTCTGATGCCGCCAGCTATGTTACCGGCGTGTCGATTAACGTGGATGGCGGCAAAAGCCCGGTTTGGTGATTTCTGCGGTCTGCCGGCTGAGGGTGGTGATTATCAGCCGCCCTCAATCGGCGGCATGAAGGCAACTTCAGAGTTTGGCTCGACCTTTTCCAAAAAGGCATTCTGGTAAATCTCGCCGTCAATTGCCACCGCCACGCCATCTTCCAGATGCTTAATGATGCCCGGGTAGCGGTATTCCAATTCCCGCGCCAGCGCCCGGATGGTCAACCCTGGCACTTGATGCTCGATCTGGCCTGCGGTGAATTGCCGGGCCAGCCAGCGGGTGAGAATAACTTTTGCCATGAACGTCTCTGCGCTTTCTTGTCAGCAGTATCGAGGGTGCCGCCGGTGTGGGTGTTGCGGCCACGAAGACGGTTGCAACCGCCCGGTACTGGTCACGATATTACCCTTTGGTGCCGGCAGTTCAAGCTGCCAAGCAGATTGTTGAAAAGGTTACGGCATGAAAAAGGCGGACCCGAAGGCCCGCCTTTTCGCATTTATCCAGCAGCGCTTAGTCGTCAGCTGCTTCCGACACCCGTGCGGCGTCAATGGCAGCCGACAATTTTGGTGGTGACATCGGCAGATCGGTCATCCGAATGCCGGTCGCACCTGCAATGGCGTTCCCAATGGCAGCCATCGGCGGCACGATCGGCACTTCACCGACACCGCGCACCCCATAGGGATGATTCGGGTTTGGCACTTCGACGATGATCGGCTCAATCATCGGCAAATCAGAGGCAACAGGCATCCGATAATCAAGGAAACCTGTGTTCTCAAGCTGGCCTTTGTCATTGTAGATGTATTCTTCATTCAATGCCCAACCAATGCCTTGAACGACGCCGCCTTGCAGCTGTCCTTCAACATAATCGGGATGAATTGCCGTGCCCACATCTTGCACCACCGTGCAGCGGTCAACGGTAACGTGGCCGGTATCTTGATCAACGGAGACGTCATAAATTTGCGCCCCAAAGCCTGGGCCTGCGCCCTGTGCGTTGAGCTGCGCGTGACCATTGATCGGTCCGCCGGTCTTACCTGCATTAACAGCAATTTCAGCAAGTGATAACGGTTCAAAATCACCCACATTGGAGCCGGCCGGTTTGGCGCAACCATCTTCCCAAATCACCGCTTCGACATCAACTTCCCAAAGCTTTGCGGCGCGGGCACGCAATTCGTCAATCGCTTCCCGAACAGCTTGCACAACAGCCATTCCGGTTGCGAAGGTCACCCGTGAGCCGCCGGTTAAGAAGTTAAAGCCGATCGATGCCGTGTCGGCAACGATGGGACGGATTTTCTGGTAGTCGACACCCAGCTCCTCAGCCGCCATTAAGGCCAATGAGGCGCGTGAGCCACCAATGTCAGGACTGCCTGAGATTAAGGTGACGGTGCCGTCTTCACCAACATGGCAAGCGGCGCTTGAATCCATGCCGATGTTGAACCAAAACCCAACCGCAACGCCGCGACCCTGACCAGGCTTAAGCGGTGTTTGGTAGTGCGGTGAGTTTTTCGCGGCATCCAAGGTGGCGGCCATGCCGATGTCTTTGAAGGTTGGTCCGTAATGCGTCTTGGTACCTTCGCGGGCGGCATTTTTGATCCGCAGCTCAAGCTGATCCATGCCGAGTTTTTCAGCCAGCATGTTGATCGCCGATTCCACACCCCAGGCTGCCACAGGTGAGCCAGGGGCCCGGTAGGCTGCGACTTTCGGCCTGTTGGAGACGACGTCAAAACCGACAACATTAATATTATCAATGTCATAGCATGCAAAGGAACACATGCAGGCAGGGCCCACAGGTGCCCCTGGGAAGGCACCGGCTTGCATCCGGATATTCAGGTCGGCAGCAACGATCCGGCCATCTTTGGTGGCGCCAAGTTTGACGTCCATAGCCCCTGCTGCGGTCGGCCCGGAGCCTCGGAAGACCTCTTCGCGAGTCATCACGATTTTGACCGGCTTGCCGGCCTTTTGAGACAACTTAATGGCCAAAGGCTCGCCATAAACAACGGTCTTACCGCCGAACCCACCACCAATTTCCGATGGTGTCACGCGGATTTGTGAGGTTTCCATGCCCAGAAGTTTGGCGCAATAGCCACGGACATTGAATTGACCTTGGGTTGAGCACCAAAGTTGCACCTGGCCATCTTCGGTGGTGCTGGCAACGGCGGCATGCGGCTCGATATACCCTTGGTGAACAGGCTTGGTGGTGAACGCATGTTCGATCACAACGTCAGCCTGGCTCCAGCCGCTGTCCATGTCACCTTTGGTGAACTGGATACGTGCGGCGACGTTGGTCAAGGTGTCCTCGGCGCCATCAACATTCTTGGTGCGCAAGTTTTCATGCAAGATTGGCGCACCTTCAGCCACCGCTTGGTCAACATCGATGACATGCGGTAAGACCTCGTAGTCGACCTCGATCAAGGCCAAAGCTTGCCGGGCAATGGCTTCGGTGGTGGCGGCAACCGCCGCAACCGCATGACCATCATACAAGGCTTTTTCTCGGGCCATGACGTTGCGAGTCACATCCCGTAGGTTCACCATCACCTCGCCGGCAGGTGCCATTTCGTCCGGCATATCCGGCATATCGGCAGAGGTCATCACTGCTTTCACACCCGGCAGCGCTTCTGCTTTGGAAGTATCGATCGAGCGGATGTTAGCATGTGCATGCGGGCTCCGCAGAACTTTACCCACCAACTGACCCGGCATGTCGAAATCGGCACCAAAACGTGCCCGACCTGTAACTTTATCGGCGCCGTCTGGTCGTGGTTGGCGTGTGCCAACCCATTTATATGTTTTTTCAGCCATCCTCATAACTCCCGTTAATTGGCGCGCATTTCGGCGGCGGTATCCATCACCGCTCGAATAATTTTGTCGTAGCCTGTGCAGCGGCAAAGATTACCGGCCAGCCAATACCGCACTTCGGTTTCGGTTGGATCTGGATTGCGTTCCAACAGTGCTTTGGCGGCAACCAGAACACCAGGGGTGCAAATGCCACATTGTAGGGCGGCTTCTTTCACAAAGTTTTTCTGCAACGGGTGCAGCTCTTCGCCGGCGGCCATGCCTTCGATGGTTTCAATCGACCGGCCTTCGGCTTCCGCACCGAGCATTAAGCAGGCGCAGGCCAACCGACCGTCGACCATCACTGAACAGGCCCCGCAATCGCCAGATCCACAGCCTTCTTTACTGCCTGTCAGACCTAAATCATTGCGCAACACATCCAGCATTGTCTCATGCGTTTCGCACAAGAATTCGACCGGCTCACCATTGATCGTCGTGGTTACATGATTTTTTGCCATTTTCCTCAGCTCCCTGCGCGTTCAGCAGCGATTTTGGCGACACGCTTTAACAGAACACCGGCAATCTTGGTCCGGTATTCGATTGTGCCGCGTTTATCATTAATCGGGTTACAGGCTTTGCGGCATGCTTCTGCGGCGCGCTCCAAAGCTTCGTCGTCAAGCTTTGAGCCGACCAGTGCATCGCCGGCCTCTTTGACCAGCATTGCCGTCGGCGCAACCGCGCCAAGACCGACACGTGCTGCCGTGACCGTGCCCTCGCTATCGAGGGTCAGGGCGACACCAAGGCCGACAATAGCAATATCCATTTCCGTCCGCGGCGTCATCCGCAGATAGGCATCGCCTGAGTGCTCTGCCGGTTTCGGCAATTTGATCGAGGTGATCAACTCACCTTCTTTCAAATTGGTTTTGCCTGGCGCGGTGGCAAAATTTTCAACGGCCAATTCCCGATGACCATCGGGGCCATACACTGAAATCATGGCGCCGGCTGCAATCATTGCCGGTACACTATCGGCGGCCGGCGAGGCATTGCACAGGTTGCCGCCGGCCGACGCCCGGCCTTGGACCTGGGTCGAGCCAATCAGCTCGGTTGCTTCAACCAAACCGGGCCAAGTGTTGTTCAGGCCGGCATGTTCGCCCATTGCCTGACCGCAAACGGCAGCGCCGATGCGAATCCCATCGGCCTCTTCCTTAATGGTCATCAATTCATCGATATGTTTGACGTCAACGATTGTATCGGGGTTCGCCATGCCAGCGCGTAATTGCACCAATAGATCGGTACCGCCGGCCAGAACTCTGCCGTTGCCGTTGGCGTCGACTAAGAAAGCTGAGGCTTCCTCAAGCGTGCTCGGGGCCACGTAACGCATATCTTTTCTGCCCTTTCTTGGGGTTTAGGTGAAGACTTAAAAAACTTTGACTGACACTCTACAAAGAAGCCACACAGCTGACCAGTGTGTAGTTGATTCTTTTTATCCGCTTTCTCTCTACAGCGCCTGAATACACGCTGCAAATATAACGGCAGAGAGTTGTTTTTCGCTATCGTGAAAATGTCGCATGGCAATGGGGCTGCCAATGGTCGGCAATCTTGAGCCATGCCGGATCGATGTTTTCGAAGCTTTTATAGGCCCGAAGTTGCGCCATAATCAGGTCGAGCCGGTGCTGCCAAGGGGGTGGCCGGGTTGGATCCAACAGGGGCGATGCAGAGGGCTCAAAAACCGGGTTTTGGAATTCCAGCGACAAACTTATCCGTGGGCCGCGTGCGGTGGTCGCCATAGCGCCGCTGAAATGCCACAGGTCTTGCCGCCAAATTGCCATTGTTCCGGCCTTCCCGGAAATCGCAACCGGCCGGTCCCGCGTCGATAGGGGTTCAACGTAAAGCGGCGCATTGCTTAGGTCGACATCGCTTAGCGCGAGCCACGCCGACAGGCTGATGGCTTGCGGTTCTCCTGCCGGCCTAACAATGCTGTCACCTTCATAGTCGCGGTGGCGAGGCCAGCCTGTTTGCCCCACCTCCGGCGTGACATACCAAGCCCAAAGATGCGGCAGCAACGCAGGTGATGACCCGAGAAAATATTGCAATACCGGGCGCAGCGGCGCAAAAGCTTGCCATGCGCGCCGGTCAAGGAACAGAAATACCGCCGGGATCCCGGCACCGTGCAGGCGATTTGCGATCGCCGCTAAGGCCCGCTGGGGGAAGTGATCGGTGCCGCGAAATACCGCGTAACCGTGCTGCCAGAAATGCGCCGATACCGCCGGTAAATCGACCGCAACCGGTGTTTCGTCCAGCGGCATTTGTGAGCTTGTCGCGGTCAAATCCAGCAGCTTTTGCCAAAATTCAGTTGTCCGCAACCGTTCCGGGGTGAGGTTCGTCAAAAGCGTCGCCTAGGGTGAAATACCAACATCATATAACTATGCCGGCACGGGCGTAATTGGCCAATAGCAATTGCGATTATGGGGGCCGGTTTTAAGGATTGTCGCAAAACCTCGCGGTTGCTGCTTTCATCCAACAAAATCCCAGTCTAAAGTGTCGCTTATTAACGCTGTGAAGAGTGCTGGCGGCGCCCCCTCACAGCTTGCGATATGGACTGTAGTGAAAGCACGCACATGCCTGAAAACGCAGACCTTCTGCCCAAACTGGAAGATTTCGACTTCAATTTGAAACACGCGTTGGGTGCTGTTGTGGCCTTGCGCAGTCATATCCCGGACGACGCCTTCACGGCCTCGATCCTCGGCGACGACCGCGCCGGCAATGGAATTCTAATTAATGATTCCGGCTTGGTTTTGACGATCGGTTATTTGATCACCGAGGCGGAAACCATCTGGATTACAGGCAATGACGGCCAAGCCGTCGCCGGCTGCGTCCAGGGCTATGACCAAGAAACCGGTTTTGGGCTGATACAGGCGCTTGGTCCGCTTGACTTACCGCATCTTGAACTTGGCGAGTCGGCATCGGTTCGTGAAGGTGATCGTGTGGTTTTTGCGGGCCATGGCGGTGCTCAGGGTGCGGTCGTCGTCGAGGTCATTGGCGTGCGGGAGTTTGCCGGCTATTGGGAATATCTGTTGGACGAGGCGGTTTTCACGGCCCCGGCGCATCCCAATTGGGGCGGCGGCGCGGTAATTGATCGAAATGGCCGCCTGGTCGCCGTCGGTTCACTTTTTGTGCAGCAAAGCGGCGCCGGTGCGCAACCTGTTGACGGCAATATGGCCGTGCCAATCGATCTCTTAAAACCGATCCTGAATGACTTACTCAGCCGGGGTTGTGCCAATCGGCAACCACGACCGTGGCTGGGTTTATTTGGCACCGAGATCGAGGACCGGTTGGTGGTCGCGGCGCTGTCCGATGATGGCCCTGCCGAGCAAGCCGAGGTCAGCGTCGGTGACATCGTGGTCAAAGTCGCCGGGCAACCTGTGGAAACTTTAGCTGATTTTTTCCGCCGCGTTTGGTCTCTCGGACCGGCGGGGGTTGATGTGCCGATTACCATCAATCGAGATGGTGAAAACTTTGAAATGACAATTGAATCAATCGACCGTAACAGTCTCCTTAAAACACCTCGCCTGCATTAAAGGCGAAAATCCGTAAAATTTTATACCAGTGAGGAAATCCAATGAATGGCGCTGAAAGTCTTGTCCGGACCATGGTTAATGCAGGTGTTGATGTTTGTTTTACAAATCCCGGCACCTCTGAAATGCATTTTGTGGCGGCGCTCGATAAAGTTGACGGCATGCGCTGCGTGCTTGGCCTGTTTGAGGGCGGCGTCACCGGCATGGCGGACGGCTTTGCCCGGATGGCCGATAAGCCTGCTTCAACGCTTTTGCACTTAGGGCCAGGTTTGGCCAATGGCCTTGCCAATCTGCATAATGCGCGCCGGGCGATGACGCCAATCGTCAACATTGTCGGCGATCACACCACCTATCATCACCAATATGATGCCCCGCTGACGGCAGATATCAACAAATACGCGGCGCCGGTATCGCACTGGATCAAGCAGTCGCGGAGTTCTAAAGATGTCGCTCAGCATGGGGCGGAAGCGATCCAGGCATCGATGACGTCACCTGGGCAAATCGCAACCTTGATTTTACCTGGTGATACCGCCTGGGAAGATGCTGACGGTCCGGCGGTTGCGCTGCCTGAACCGGTGCGTCCGACGGTCAGTGCCGAGCGAGTTGTCGAAGCTGCAAAGCTGCTGAAATCAGGTGAAGAAACTGTGATCATGATGACCGGTCCAATGCTGCGTGAAAAGCCGTTGGAGACCGTTGGCCGGATTCAGGCGGCAACAGGCTGCCGGCTGTTTTGCATGGGTGCGAACGGTCGCTGGGAGCGCGGCGCCGGACGGGTTGATGTGGAGCGCACCATGTTTGTCGTTGACGGTGCATTGAAGCAGTTTGAAACCGCCCGCAACATCATCCTGTTAGGGGCCAAAGCACCGGTTGCCTTTTTTGGTTATCCAGGTAAGCCAAGCGCCTTACATCCGGAGGGCTGTAATATCTTCAACCTGGCTTCGGTTGATGAAGATGCGGTTGCTGCCGCAGAGGCGCTGGCGGCCGAGCTTGATTGCGTAAATCTTGCCCCGCTGCTGGTCGAACCGACGGCTGCGGCACCGATGAATGGGCCGATCACGCCTGAAAGTCTGGGCCGTGGGATTGCTGCTTTCATGCCGGAAAATGCCATTGTTGTCGATGAATCCGTGACCACCGGACGGGCCTTCATGCCGTTTACCGCCGGGGCCCCGAAGCATGACTGGCTATCAAGTTGCGGTGGCTCAATTGGATTTGGTATTCCGGCGGCCACAGGGGCGGCAATTGCCTGTCCGGATCGCCAGGTCATTTGCCTCGAAGGTGATGGCAGTGGCATGTACACCTTGCAGGCTTTGTGGACCCAGGCGCGGGAAAGTTGCAATGTTGTGAATGTGATTTTTGCCAACCGTACCTATGAAATCTTAAAAGGCGAGTTGATGCGCGTCGGGGCCTCTAATCCCGGCCGCAAAGCAATTGATATGCTGGAAATCGGCCGGCCCGATCTTGATTGGGTGGCGATGGCACAGGGCATGGGTGTGCCGGCAACCCGGGCCACCACCAGCGAGCAATTCAATGATCAATTCCAACGCGCGGTCGCAACCGACGGGCCAAGCCTCATCGAAGTTGTTGTGCCGTAAGGAGCAACCATGACGGATCTTCACACGCGCCCGCACCACTTGCCGCAGCTTGCCGCCTTTTTGGCAGCAGGTGTGTCTGGTGCGCGGGCGCGGCTCGAGGAATTCTATCTGATGATGGCTGACGGCGGCGAGGCGAGTTTTGCCTTCGGCAGTAAAATTGCCGCTGTAAACGCGGTTCTTGACACCATTGACAGCGGCAGCCGGGTGCTTGTTTGGGCGGACCCAATGGCGCCGGTAAGCCGGCATTTTGATACCATCAGAACGCGCACGACAGGGGTGACGTTTGACCCGGTTGATCTGTCCGATCCAAATCAACTGAGCACGCTTGTCTGTGATAATTCGCGCCTGCTGTGGCTTGAGCCGCCGATTGGTTTGCAGCGCCGGATACCTAATCTGCAAGCGCTTATCGACTGTGCCCGTGGCCACGACCTGCGCATCATCGTTGACAATGCGGCGGCTGGTTTAAGCTGTTATCAACCGCTTGGGCTGGGGGCAGATATGATGCTTTTGGGCGGCGACGAAGCGGCACCTGTTGCCGTTGTGACCGCCAACCAGCCATATTTGATGTTTGCCCGCGAGCGATTGCGATTTTTCCGCGATCATGGCGGCGCCGGCGCAGCCGATGCAGCTGCTTATGGGACGTTGCAGGCGCTTGTCGATGCTGGTTTGCGGGCCGCCCAAAAGTCTGCCACAGCAACCGCCCTGGCGACCGCTTTAGCGTCGCACCCGGCGGTCCGCCGGGTCGACTACCCGGGCTTACCAAGTCATCCCGATCATCACCTTTTGCAGCGTGACTGGCAGGCTGCCGACGGAAAATTAACGGTGCTGCTTGACCGTGACCTTGCGGCCACCACGGCCGTGGTGGCACATCTTCAAGCCGCCGGCTTGGCGACTGCGGCCGCCCCCGGCTTCCTTACGCAGATTGATCATTTGGCCGCCGGACGGCAGCAAATTCCCGCCCCGGTGCGTGCCGAAATGGGGCTAGATGACGGCCTTTTGGTGATCACGGTTGGCTTAGAGCCGACGGCGCAAATATGTGCGGCGGTCGATCGGGCATTGGCTGCTGAATAGGCCTTAATCGCCGGTCAATATATGCGCTTTTTGGCCGTCGGCGAGCAGCTCATCACCGTGACTGTCGGCGATCGCCAAGCGATCTTGACGCACCAATGCTAAGGCCCGTCCTGAGCTGCCCGAACGGAGTTCGCCGATCTCCAGGTCACCGGCGCGCAGCATCGTTCCCGGCGCCGGCGCAGCCTGCCCAAAGCCAAGCGCGATCAATTGCTTTTTAACCAGGCCGCGATACTTCATGCGGGCCGTCACTTCTTGGCCCATATAGCAACCTTTGGCAAAATCAACGCCGTCCAGGCGTTCAAAGCCATGTTCCAACAGGCTGTCTTTTTCAACCCGAATATCGCGGCTACCGTCCGGTAGACGAAGGCCGATACGGCGGTACTCGTAATCCGTGAAGGGGACGGTTTGGCCAAATTCAGGCAATTGCCCGCGCGGCTGGATCAAGCGGCCGCCCATGGCGGCATCGCGGGGATCGATAAAAACCACACCAGCATCGCTCAAGCGGGCGCTGCCGGCTTTTTCCGGCAGTGCCAATGCGGTGGCAGCTCCGGCACCAAATACGGCGCTGACGGCCAGCTCTTGGCGCAAATCCGTCAGCGTCACGTCGGCCCGGAGTTTAAACATTTTCAGGCGGCGTAAAAAATCATCTGCACGTGCCGCCTCACAGTCAAGCCATAGCCCGTCTGCAGCTTTCAGAACAAAGAAGTCGAATAGGAATTTTCCTTGTGGCGTCAAAAATGCCGCGTAGATGGCCTGCTCGCCGGTGACCTTGGTCACATCATTGCTGATCAGGCCCTGCAAAAAGCTGTCGGCATCTTTGCCGGTGACCGCGATAACGGCACGATCATGCAACGGACAGTTAGATAATTCGGTCATTCACAGCGTCTCCTTCATGCGCTTCTTAAAATGGGGGTAAGCACGCCTGTTTGACAAGGCCGACAATGCTGTTTTTGGCGGTTGAATGAAATCGCGCTGCATGTTGCAATACGGCTCCCAGATAACCTTGGTTGTAACCGTGAAAATTTTATTCATTGCCCCCAACCGATTAGGCGATGCGATCCTTGCCAGCGGGCTGATTGAGCAATGCCGACGGCGCTATCCGGGAGCACAATTCACAGTCGCCTGTGGGCCCGTCGCCGCACCCTTATTTCAGGCGCTGCCGGGGCTTGTGGAGATTCTGGTTTTGCGCAAATCAAGCGGCTGGCGGCGCTGGCGTCATTGGGCCGATCTGCTGGCCGTCGGTTGGGGTCAATACTGGGGTTTGGTTGTCGATATGCGCGGGTCGGCCAGTGCCTTGGTGCTGCCGACCCGGCGGCGGCGCATCTGGCGTGGCGGCAAGCCCGATCAACACCGTGTTATGGCCCTGTCAGGGTTTCTTGACCCTTCCGATGCCACCCCGCCGGCCCCGCATGTTTGGCTTTCAGCGGCACATCATGCGCAAGCGGCAGCGATCATTGGTGATGACCCTCGGCCAATCCTGGCGCTGGCACCAACGGCGAATTGGATCGGTAAAATATGGCCGATTGAGCGTTTTGTGGCGGTCGCAAAAGCGTTGACGGCACATGATGGGCCGCTGGCCGCCGGCCGTATCTTGGTCGCCGGTGGGCCCGCTGAACGCGCTGCCGCCTTGCCGCTTATCAAGGCTTTTGACAGCGACGACGTCATTGACTTGGTTGATCGAACCGACCTGTTGACCCTGGCGGCCTGTATCGGCAAGGCAGAATTATTTATCGGTAATGATTCTGGTCTGATGCATTTATCAGCTGCTGTCGGCACCACAACTTTGGGTCTTTTTGGGCCGTCGCGCGATGATCATTATCGCCCCTGGGGTGACGATAATATGGCCGTGCGAAGTGCACAAACCTATGCCGCGCTGATGCCGGGTGGGCAACCGCAGGCCCACGATATCTGCCTCATGACGGGGTTATCGGTGGCTGCCGTCACGACTGCTGCACGGGCGCAATTATCCGCCGTATCGGCGTAAATGCGGGCAATAAATACGCCCCCCTGATAAGCGGCGATTTGTGCCACGCAACGCTGCTTCAATGAATATCATATACTTCGTAGCGACTGGACTATTTGAGCTAGTCGTAAATCACTATGTATATCAGCCTAAAGGATAAAACAGGCGCGGTTTCTCAAAACCCATCTATCGAAAGCCCCAAAATTATTCAAATTTCCGCACCATCTGTCTGCCGATTAGCCGTTTAAGTAAATGTGAAGGCATGCGCGTCAAAAGCTTATTTCTAAGTTTTGACGTTATGTGCCTGTGCGCCTTACTTTTGGAAGACTGTTACATGGCAAATATTAACGGCGGTAACGGCGATGACGTACTCAATGGGACGGCAGATGCCGACCTGATTCGCGGTTTACCTGGTAAAGATTGGATTGATGGCGCAGGCGGTAATGACACGATCTCCGGTGGCCATAATTCAGATCGGATTTATGGCAATGCTGGCGATGACCTCATCTCCGGGGGCGATGGCTTTGATCGTCTTTATGGCGGCGTCGGTAATGATCTGATCCGTGGCGGCACCCATCACGATTTTATTTGGGGTGATAGTGGCCATGATACCCTCTCTGGTGGTAGCTGGAATGACCGCTTACACGGCGGCATCGGCAATGACCTGTTGTCTGGTGGGATCGGCGAAGACCTCCTCTCAGGTGGGGCGGATGAAGACACCTTATTGGGTGGCGCCGGCACCGATACCCTGGATGGTGGTGCCGGTTTCGATATGGCCAGCTATGCCGCAGAAGCTACTGCGGTCACTGTTTTCCTTGACGCCGGCGATGGCACCAGCAGCGGCGCTGCGGCGGTGGGTGATGTTTTCCAAAATGTTGAAGGGCTCATTGGCGGCTCTGCTGACGACAGCTTGGTCGGTGACGGCAACGACAACAGCTTAGAGGGCGGCGGCGGCGCCGACAGCTTAGATGGCGGCGGCGGCGATGCTGATGTTGCCTCCTATGCCGATGACACTGGTGGTGTAACGGCCTATCTTGACGGCCGTGCCGGTGTCGGCGGTGACGCTCAAGACGATACGCTCAGCAATATCGAGGTTCTGATTGGCGGCACCGGCGCTGACCATCTGACCGGCGACGGCAACAATAACACCCTTGACGGCGGCGCCGGTACGGATCTGCTGTCCGGTGGTGCCGGCGATGATTCCCTTTATGGCGGTGCATCCATAGACACGCTTTACGGCGGCGGCGGCGATGACACCATTGACGGCGGCTCTTCACATGATGAAGCGCTCTATGGCGGCGACGGTGATGATTACCTTATCGATGAGGGGCGTTCTCGCATGTGGGGGGTGCCGGTAATGACACCCTGGACATGGGCGGTATTGCCACTTTCGCCTCCGGCAGCTTAACCGGCTCCTATGCTTTAAATGCGCTCTGGAGTTCGCAGCTTTACGGCGGTGACGGCGACGACAGCTTGATTGGAGGTTCCGGTGGCGACACGCTGTCCGGCGGCGGTGGCAATGATACGCTCTATGGCGGCTTGGGTTCCGACCTCTTAGACGGCGGCGGCGGTACCGCCGATTTTGTTTCCTATGCCGATGACACGTCGGGGATAACCATTGTTGTTGACGGAGCGACAGCCGCCATCGGCGGCGATGCAAACGGTGACACGCTTGCCGGCGGCTTGGGTGCAGATCGCATGGACGGTGGAAGCGGTGCTGATATTTTGTCCGGCGGTGACGGCGCTGACACGCTTGTTGGCGACTTGGGTGATGACACGCTTGTCGGCGGCTTGGGCGCAGATCGCTTGGACGGCGGAAGCGGTGCTGATATTTTGTCCGGTGGTGCCGGCGATGACACGCTTGCCGGCGGCTTGGGTGCGGACCTCTTAGACGGTGGCACCGGCACCGATGTTGTCTCCTATGCTGCTGATGTTGTTGGTGTAACGGCCTATCTTGATGGCCGTGCCGGTTCTGGCGGTGAGGCCGAAGGCGATACGCTGAACGCTATCGAGGTTTTGATTGGCGGCTCGGGCGATGACAGTCTTGTTGGCGCGGACAGTGATGACACGCTGTCGGGTGGTCTCGGCAATGACACGCTTGTTGGCGGCCTGGGTGCCGACAGCTTAAACGGCGGAAGCGGTGCTGATATTTTGTCCGGCGGCGACGGCGATGACGCGCTTGCCGGCGATTTGGGTGATGATACGCTTGATGGCGGCTTGGGTGCAGATCGCTTAGACGGCGGAAGCGGTGCAGATATCTTGTCCGGCGGTGACGGTGATGACACGCTGGCCGGAGGAGACGGCACGGATATTCTATCCGGCGGTCAAGGCGCCGACGTATTTGTCGTCACCGGAGATGGTGACACGCTTTATGGCGGCGATGGCCATGATATCGCGAATTATTCAGCACAGGTTAGTGCTGTTTCAATCCGCTTATCGACGGAAACGTCGCCCATTAGCGGCGATGTTCTGATCGATATTGAGGAGGTGATTGCCGGGGCCGGTGATGACACCTTAGAAGGCGATAGCAACGCCAATATATTGTCAGGTGGCGCAGGTGCCGACAGCCTTATTGCTGTTGCCGGTGATGACACCTTGATTGGCGGACTTGACGCCGATAGCCTTGTTGGCGGTACCGGAAATGATGTGTTCCAAGGTACTGCAGCGGAATTAAATACTGATTATATTTTCGATTTTGGTCCTGCCGACCGGCTCGACATAACAGATTTACAATCGAACTCTATTTTGACTTTGAGCGGCGATGGCCGTGTGGATATCGATCTCAATGGTGATGGTGTTGTCGATTCTACCTTGCATGTTTTTGCCCAGACAGGTGGCTTTTTAGTCGTCGATGATCTCGGCGAAATCGCCTATCAAGCAGATTTACCGGATGAACCGGCCCCACCGGCACCAAGCCCGGCTCCGGATAATACGCAATCTGGTCCGGAAGGTCTTGGCGTTCAGGGTGTTGGCGCTGGAGTCGATACCCAAATTGAAACGGAATCTGACTTAACGGCGTTCGATGGTGGGCTTGGAATTGACACGGTCTAAAAAAGCGTTTCGTTGGGGGCCCTTCCGTCGAATGTCGAGAATGTCGTGACGACCGGCGATCAACCGACCAGCGCCTTTTTGAATGAACTGGATAACCTTGCGATCGGTAACGAAGGGGTGAACTTGTTCTATGGCCTGGAAGGCAGTGACACTTTATTTGGCGGGCTCAGTAATGACTGGGTTTATGGCAACCAAGATAACGATATTATCTATGGGAACGAAGGGTTTGATACACTTTATGGCGGCCAGAACGACGACCATATCTATGGCGGTCAGCAGTCGGACATCAGCTACGGCAACCTTGGCCTCGATGTTGTTTATGGAAATTTAGGCGATGACGTGGTCTACGGCGGCCGGAATGTCGATACGATCTTTGGTGGCTGGAATGATGATGTCGTCTTTGGGAACAAAGGCAACGATCTTTTATTTGGCAACAAGAACAATGATACATTGTACGGCGGTGAGGGTGACGATACGTTAAGTGGTGGTGAAGGTGTTGACAGGTTTGTCTTTGAGGTTGATTCAGGCACCGACATCTTGACGGATTTCGATATCGATGCCGGCGAGGTTTTAGATTTCCGACTTTTGAATCTGAACCTTGAATTCGATGACTTCAGGATCTCCCATATGACTGAGACAGCGAACGGTAACGTGCAGCTTGATTTTGGCGATGGCAATGTGTTGACGTTGCTTGGTGTCCGTATCGATGACCTACAGGCATCGCATTTCGATCTTATCTGATCTTGGCGCCGCAGTGTTTATCGGCAGGTTAAGTATTTTCGCGCTTGCCTGTTGACCGTGTCCGCCTAGGATAAGCGGCAGGGTTTGTCTGCGGCAGTTGTCCAATTGCCGCGATCGATGGACAGACCAAAAACCGCCACGTCGAGTGACTTGATAACCGATGCATATGAACGCAACGCCAACAGCCAAGCACAGCGGCCGGATTGACCCTACGGCATTAGCAGCAGGCGTTATCGCTGCTGATAGAACGGCGATCGGCCGCGCCATCACATTGGTTGAAAGTCGAAACCCGGCGCATCGAACAAGCGCCCGGGAAATGCTGACCTTGATTGCACCGCATGCAGGTGGCAGCCAACGGGTTGGCATTACCGGTGTTCCCGGTGTGGGCAAAAGCACCTTCATCGATGCTTTTGGGTCGATGCTGACGGCCGCCGGTAAACGGGTTGCGGTTTTGGCGGTTGATCCATCGAGCACCCGTTCCGGTGGCTCGATCCTAGGTGATAAAACCCGTATGGCGCGGCTATCGGTTGACCCTAATGCTTTTGTGAGACCGTCACCATCGGCTGGGACTTTAGGTGGTGTTACCCGCGCGACCCGCGAAACGATGGCGATTTGCGAGGCTGCAGGTTTTGACGTTGTGTTGGTTGAAACAGTTGGTGTTGGCCAGTCGGAAGTTGCCGTCTCGGCAATGGTGGACTTCTTTTTGGTGCTGATGCTGCCAGGGGCCGGTGACGAGCTGCAAGGGATCAAAAAAGGCTTGTTGGAAATTGCCGACATGATTGCGGTCAACAAGGCGGACGGTGAAAATCTTCGCCGCGCCGAAGATGCCGTGGCGGAATACAGTAAGGCCCTCCGCATCGTGACCCCGCACGACAGTTCCTGGCGGCCGCCGGTTTTGACCTGTAGTGCTTTGCATGATCACGGACTAACGGCTTTATGGGCACAAATCGAGGCACATCATAAACTGACCGGTGAAAACGGTACGCGGTCAGCAAAAAGACAAACCCAGCGCGTCGGTTGGATGTGGGATAGTTTGCGCGATCAACTGCTGGCACGTTTGGAAGACGATGATCGCGTTCGCCAACATGTGCCAATCCTTGAAAATAAAGTGGCTGCCGGTCAATTGTTGGCCAGCGTCGCCGCCGAGGAACTGTTAGAGTTATTTTTGTCGACACCTTTGAATGAGGAATAAGTAATGACCATCGCCCCACCAGCTCGTGTCGGCATGAGCTTAGATGAAGTTGATACCCCTGCTTTACTAATTGATCTTGATGCTTTTGAACGCAACCTTGATCGGATGGCAGATGCGGCGGCGCAGTTAGGGGTGCGTCTTCGGGCGCATGCCAAAACCCATAAGTCGCCGGTTATCGCGAACATGCAAATCGCGCGTGGTGCGATTGGCCAATGCTGTCAAAAAGTGGGTGAAGCAGAGATTTTGGTCGCCGGTGGCGTGGCTGACGTTCTGGTCTCAAACCAGGTAATTGGGGCGTCAAAAATTGCCCGTCTGGCCGGCCTGGCGCGGCATGCAACAGTGCGGGTGTGCGTTGATGACGCCAATAATATCGATGATTTGGCCGCCGCCGCGCGGCAGCATGGTAGTTGCCTGTCGGTGCTTGTTGAAATTGACGTCGGCACCGGTCGTTGCGGCGTCGCCCCAGGTGCCGCCGCTGTTGCTTTGGCGCAAAAGATCGCGGCGCAAGATGGTTTACAATTCAGCGGTCTGCAAGCCTATCACGGCGGCGCTCAACATATTCGCGGCTTCACCGAGCGGAAGGCCGCAATTGATCACGCAATTAGCGTCACCCGCGATACCATCGATCAACTGGCGGCCGTCGGTCTTGATTGCGAAATTGTGGGCGGCGCGGGTACCGGCACGTTTCGCTTCGAGGGCGCCAGTGGTATTTACACAGAAATTCAAGCCGGGTCTTATGTTTTTATGGATGCTGATTATGGTCGAAACTTAGATCTCGACGGTGCCGAAGGTTCTGAATTTGAGCATAGCTTATTTGTGCTGGCGACAGTGATGAGCCGGACCGCTGATGACCGCGTTATTGTTGACGGTGGTCTGAAAACTTTTGCTGTTGATTCCGGTTTACCCCTGGTCGCGGACCATCCGGACGCCATATACGTTGGAGCGTCAGACGAGCATGGCCGACTGTCAGTTAGCGGCGACGCCAGACAGATTGCTCTTGGGGATCGGTTGCGGCTGATACCTGGACATTGTGATCCAACCGTCAATTTGCATGATTGGTATGTTGGCATGCGCGGTGATGTGGTCGAAGCCGTTTGGCCGGTGGCCGCCCGTGGCGCGCTGTTTTAGGATAAAACCAAGGATAAGCGACCGGAATGTCCATGCCCAGTGAAACCATTGACGAAGCCCAACAAGCCTTGATCGAAGAATTCGGTTTTTTCGATGACTGGATGCAGCGCTATGAATATTTAATTGATTTAGGCCGCCAACTGGCACCACTTGATGCTGAATTCTTAAAAGATGAGTTCAAACTTCGCGGGTGCCAAAGCCAAGTTTGGCTAATCGCTCGCCATGAAGATGATAAGCTGGTGTTTGAAGCAAACTCCGATGCAGCCATTGTCTCCGGCCTTATCGCTGTGGTTTTGCGGATATATTCAAACCGCACAGCGCAAGAAATCATCGACACGGCACCGGATTTTATTGCCGCTATCGGTCTTGATGACCATTTAAGCCCAACCCGTAAAAATGGCCTTGGCGCGATGCTACAAACGATTAAGGAGCGCGCGCAACGGGCACTTGAGCCGGCGTGAGCCGCAAGGTCAATATGCCCGCTGCCTGGCGTCAAACGCCAGACGGCCTAGGCCGTTTGCGAGGCTTGGGCCTGCATCCGCCCGGGCAACCCGGACCATTGAATGCACTGACGGACGTGGCTGGTGTGGCGGTTGGCCATGCTACTTTGATTTCCGGTGACGGCCCATTGGTGGTTGGCCAGGGACCTGTTCGAACGGGGGTCAGTGCCATTTTACCGCGCGCAGATTTGACCATCGATCAGGCGGTTTTTGCCGGTCTTTATTCGCTCAACGGCAACGGCGAGCTAACAGGAAGCCATTGGATCGAAGAATCAGGCTTGCTGGAAGGGCCGATCACCCTGACAAACACACATTCTTGCGGTATTGCCCGTGATGCATCGGTTAAATGGGCGACCGCCCGCAGCCGACAACAACGGTTTTTCTTGCCTGTGGCAGGTGAAACCTATGACGGTGATTTGAACGATATTAATGGCCATCATGTGCACGAGGAGCATGTTTTTGCGGCATTGGATAATGCCGTCGAAGGCGCCTTTTCGATCGGCAGCGTCGGTGGCGGTACCGGCATGATCTGTTATGAATTCAAAGCGGGTGTCGGGACGGCATCGCGGCAGATCAACATTGACGTTGACGTGTATACGGTTGGCGTTTACGTGCAGGCGAATTTCGGTCTACGTCCAGAATTGGTTGTGGCAGGCGTGCCGGTTGGCCGAAATATTCGCGGCAATGAGATGCGCGGCGGCCGTGACCAGGGATCAATTATCGGCGTCATTGCAACTGATGCGCCCTTACTACCCCATCAATTGAAGCGCTTGGCGCGGCGGCTGCCGATGGCCATTGCCCGCACCGGCGGCATTGCGCATAACGGTTCGGGCGATATCTTTCTCGCTTTTTCATCGGCGTCTGTTGGCCAGTCAGGGCAGCGGATGCACCAGGCCAATTGGCTTGACAATGAGGCCATCGACCAATTGTTCAACGCTGTTGTTGAGGCCGGTGAAGAAGCGATCCTCGATTCGATGGTCGCCAATCAAACAATGGTTGGCCGTGACGGCGTCACGGCCCTTGCATTGCCGCATGAGCGGCTTTGTGCGTTGCTGCAAAACGCACCTCTATGGACGCCGCTTGCAGATTAGCGCCACACAAAAAAGATCCCTGTGATGCCTTATGGATCGATGATTTCCTGCGCCGCTGCTTGCGCCGCCGATAAGCGTGCAATCGGTACCCGGAAGGGTGAGCACGAGACGTAGTCCAAGCCACTTCGATGGCAGAAATGAACCGATGCCGGATCACCGCCATGTTCGCCGCAAATGCCAAGTTTGATATCGGCGCGGGTTGCCCGCCCACGTTCGCTGGCGATCTCGATCAACTCGCCGACACCTTCTTGGTCCAAGCTAACGAACGGATCCTGCTCAAAGATGCCCTGCGCCTCATAGGTCGCCACAAATGAGCCAATGTCGTCACGGCTAATGCCATAGGTGGTTTGCGTCAGATCATTGGTGCCAAAACTAAAAAATTCGGCGCTGGCAGCAATATCTCCTGCACGCAACGCAGCCCGCGGCAGCTCGATCATGGTGCCAATCAGATAGTCGATATTTTGACCGCTTTCACGGACCACATCGGCGGCGGTTTGATCAATGACCGCTTTCAAAATGTCGATCTCGCGTTTGCTGGCGGCGAGTGGGATCATAATTTCCGGCACCACCGGCTCGGCGCTGTTCGCCGAAACGGCAATGACAGCTTCAAAGATAGCACGTGCCTGCATTTCACAAATTTCCGGGTAGCTGATGGCCAACCGGCAGCCGCGGTGGCCCAGCATCGGGTTTGATTCATGGAGTTCAAGTACGCGGTGGCGCACAACATCCGGGCCGACGCCTGCAGCGGCGGCAACATCGGCCATTTCAGCGTCACCATGAGGTAAGAATTCATGCAACGGCGGATCCAGCAACCGGATGGTCACCGGCAAGCCGGCCATGATTTTGAATAAATCGCTAAAATCTTGACGTTGCATGGGCAAGATTTTCGCCAGCGCGGCGCGTCTGCCGGTCGCATCATTGGCCAAAATCATTTCCCGCATGGCAACGATCCGGTCAGCTTCAAAGAACATATGTTCGGTTCGGCACAGACCAATGCCTTCGGCCCCGAAATCGCGGGCTGTTTGGGCGTCGGCAGGGGTTTCGGCATTGGTCCGAACCCGTAATCGACGCAGCTTATCGGCCCAGGACATGACCGTTGCGAAATCACCGGAAAGGACAGGCTTCACGGTGGGCACTTGCCCGGCCATGACTTCGCCGGTGGCACCGTCAATGGTGATCCAATCGCCACCTTTGATGGTCCGATCAGCCACGAAAAAACATTCCGCCTGCATATCCACGCGAATTGATCCGGCACCGGAAACACAGGGCCGGCCCATGCCGCGGGCAACAACCGCCGCATGGCTGGTCATGCCGCCGCGGGTGGTCAAAATCCCCTCGGCAGCATGCATGCCGTGAATGTCTTCAGGGCTGGTTTCGATGCGCACCAAGACAACTTTATCGCCTGCTTGGGCGCGGGCCTCGGCTTCATCGGCCGTGAACACGACCTGCCCGCTGGCGGCGCCGGGTGAGGCCGGCAAGCCACGCCCTAAAACGTCACGAACAGCGCTTGGATCAAGGGTTGGATGCAGCAACTGATCGAGGGCGGACGGCTCAATCCGGCAAACCGCCTCGGCCTCGTTGATCAAGCCTTCAGCAACCATATCAACAGCAATCTTCAAGGCCGCCGAGGTGGTCCGCTTACCGGAGCGGGTCTGCAACATGTACAGTTTGCCCTGTTGCACCGTGAATTCGATGTCCTGCATATCACGGTAATGCGCTTCCAGGCGGTCGCGGACCTGACAAAGCTGCGCAAACACGGTCGGCATTGCCTCTTCCATCGCCGCCAAGTCACTGCCCTGGGCCTGCTTGCCGGCAATCGTCAACTGTTGCGGGGTGCGAATGCCGGCAACCACGTCTTCACCTTGGGCATTAATTAAAAACTCACCGTAGAAAGCATTTTCCCCTGTTGACGGATCGCGGGTAAAGGCAACGCCGGTGGCACAATCATCGCCCATATTGCCAAAGACCATGGCCTGCACATTGACAGCGGTCCCCCAAGCAGCGGGGATGGCGTGCAGGTTTCGGTACACAATGGCCCGCTGGTTCATCCAGGAATCAAATACCGCACCAATCGCGCCCCATAATTGTGTCATCGGGTCTTGGGGAAAGGCGCTGCCAAGCTCGCTTTGCACTTTTTCTTTATATTGCGCCGTTAAGGCCCGCAAATCATCGGCGCTCAGATCCGTATCGAGATCAACGCCGCGTGCTTCTTTTGCAAGTTCAAGCAGTTCTTCAAAGTGATAATGATCAACCCCAAGAACCACGTTGGCATACATTTGAATGAAGCGGCGATAGCTGTCGAAGGCGAACCTTGGGTCACCGGAGCGGGCTGCAAGTCCTTCCACAGTGATATCATTGAGGCCAAGGTTCAGAACCGTATCCATCATCCCAGGCATGGATGCCCGCGCCCCTGAGCGCACCGATACCAGCAATGGATTTTCCGGGTTGCCAAAACGGCTGTCGGTCGCTTCTTCAACTGCGTTCAGGGCACTGACAACCTGTGCCTGCAGAGTGTCCGGATAGCTGCGATCATGGTTGTTAAACCAGGTACAAACCTCGGTGGTAATTGTGAAGCCTGGGGGAACTGGTAGGTCCAATCGTGCCATCTCGGCCAGGTTGGCACCTTTGCCGCCCAGCAAGTTGCGCATTCCTGTATCACCCTCAGAGGATGTGCCTCCAAACCCATAAACCCATTTGGACATGACTTATTCCTAACCTTCGATTTCGCCGAAATCGGCAACCTTACCCATGGCACTTCGGATATGCGTTAGCAGCCGCAAACGATTGATCCGTAACGTCGGATCATCAGCATTGACTATGACGTTCTCGAAAAACGCGTCAAGAGGTGCGCGGAGCGCCGCCAAGGCTAACATGGCGGCGGCAAAATCCTCGTCCTTGAGCGCCGCCGTTAAGCCGGTATCTGCTGCGCTCAGGGCTTGATGCAGCGCTTTCTCGGCAGTTTCGGTGAGATGGCTCGGATCAACAGCACCTGTGAAGCTATCACCGGCCTTCTTTTCTTCAGCGGCAACAATGTTGCTGGCGCGGCGGAATGCAATCAGCAAGTTTTCGCCGTCGTCGCTGGCAACAAAACGGCTTAACGCCTCAACCCGTGCCAACAGGCGCACCAAATCGTCCTCACCGCCAAGTGCAAAAACAGCTTGGATCAGGTCATGGCGGACACCTTGCTCACGCAGATGGACTTTCAGCCGGTCGGCAAAGAAAGGCAATAAATCAGCTGTTGCCCCAGGGCCGGTCAGGTCGCCGTACAATGATCGGGCGTGATCAAAAACAGTCTGCAAAGGCAACCGCAACTGGTTTTCAACAACCAAGCGGATGACGCCAAGGGCGGCACGGCGCAGGGCGAAAGGGTCTTTTGATCCGGTCGGTTTTTCATCAATCGCAAAAAACCCAACCAAGAGATCAATTTTATCGGCCAAGGCAACGGCAATGCTGACCGGCGCGGTGGGGCAATCATCGCTTGGCCCGGCTGGCGCATAATGTTCGGCGATGGCGGCGGCGACAGCTTCCGGCTCAGCATCGTGGCGGGCGTAATACTGTCCCATGATGCCTTGAACTTCGGGAAATTCATAAACCATGGCGGTGGTCAGATCGGCCTTGGCAAGATGCGCCGCACGGGCCGCCAAGGCGTGATCGCAGCCGTCAATTGAGCGCGCCAGATAGTCGGCAAGATCCGTCATTCGGGTCACTTTGTCGGCCATGCCGCCCAACTTTTCGTAAAAAGTGACATTGCCAAGGGCGGCGACACGGCTGGCCAGCGGTGCATCGCGGTCGGTATCCCAAAAAAACTTTGCATCCGATAGGCGGGCCCGCAAAACCCGCTCGTTACCGGCAATAATGGTCTGATCGCGGTCAGCGTCGGCGGCCATATTAGCAACCACAATAAATCGGTTGGCCAGCTTGCCGGCGCTGTCTTCCAGAGCAAAATACTTCTGATGGCTGCGCATTGAGGTGGTCAACACCTCCGGCGGGATTTCCATAAACGCGGCATCAATGGTGCCCATGAGTGGATGCGGCCATTCGACCAAGCCGGCAACCTCATCCAGCAAACCTGGATCGTCAATTAAACGCAGACCTTCGGCGGCGGCCAAGGCGGTGGCCTGCTCTAAGATACGGGCTTTACGATCCGCACGGTCCAAAATCACATAAGCGTCGGCCAGCTGTGCCTGGTAATCCTTAAAATTTTGGATTTTGAGCGGCTCGGGCGCCAGGAAGCGATGGCCGCGGGTTTCGTCCGTGAACCGCAAACGCCAATCACCTAGATCAATCTCGCCGGTCAAGGTGACACCGTCGAATATCGCCAAAACGGCTTGTAAGGGTCGCACATAACGCTGGGTATTTCGCGCCCATCGCTGGCTTTTTGGCCAGGGCAGGTCGCGGACGGCGCGTTCGCTCAACTCAACCAATAGATCGGCTGTTGGCCGGCCGCTTTGCTCGACCACCGCAAACAGGAAAAGCCCTTTTGGTGTGTCGCGTTCTTCGACCTGCGCCCGGCTCAGACCAACCGAACCTAAAAATCCGGCGATGGCTTTTTCAGGTGCGTCAGCCCGTGGACCGCGTTTTTCTTCCCGGCGGTCAGCTTGTGCCAGTGGCAGCTCATCAATCACAAGCGCCAGTCGTCGGGGCGTCACAAACGCATGGGCGGAACCGAAATCCAAGCCTGCGGCCTGCAAGCCGTCAACGAAAATCCGCTTCAGGTCGGCAGCGGCACGGGCTTGCATACGGGCTGGAATTTCTTCGGAAAACAACTCCAACAGGAATTCAGCCAT
This sequence comes from SAR116 cluster bacterium AG-355-O21, assembly GCA_003280605.1. Taxonomy (GTDB): domain Bacteria; phylum Pseudomonadota; class Alphaproteobacteria; order Thalassobaculales; family Thalassobaculaceae; genus TMED26. Next base: position 100,448 of record QCEM01000002.1, read on the forward strand.
TGGCTTGCTCCTGGGCGTCTTTACCGGCGGCAACCCAGCTCTCACAGCAGCCACGCGCCAGCGCCCGCACGCGGCCGATATAGGCTTGCCGTTCGGTCACGCTGATCACCCCACGGGCATCCAATAGGTTAAACAAATGACTGGCTTTCATACATTGATCATATGCCGGTAACGGCACCGGCCGAGAATGCGCTAACAGCGCGTGGCAAGCACGCTCGGCGTCATCGAACTGGCGCAGCAAGGTATCGGTGTCGGCGAGCTCAAAATTATGCGTCGAAAACTGCCATTCAGCCTGTTTGAAGATGTCACCATAAACCTTACCGCCTTGGTCTTTCGGCACCCCGTCCCAATCCAGATCGTAAACACTGTCGACATTTTGGATAAACATCGCCAGACGTTCCAAACCATAGGTCAGTTCAACCGGCACGGGATCACATTCAATCCCGCCGACTTGCTGAAAATAGGTGAATTGAGTGACTTCCATGCCATCGCACCAAACCTCCCAGCCAAGACCCCAGGCCCCCAAAGTCGGACTTTCCCAGTCATCCTCAACAAAGCGAATGTCATGCTGCATGGGATCAAGGCCAATGGCTTTCAGTGAGCCGAGATAAAGTTCTTGGCTATCAACCGGTGACGGTTTCATCAGCACTTGGAATTGATAGTAATGTTGTAACCGATTCGGGTTCTCGCCATAGCGACCATCGGTTGGCCGCCGCGATGGTTGCACATAGGCGCAGTTCCAAATTTCGTCAGGGCCAAGCGCCCGCAAGGTCGTTGCCGGATGAAAAGTTCCAGCGCCAACCTCCATATCATAGGGTTGCAAGATGACGCAGCCTTGGCGCGCCCAATAGGCTTGCAAGGTCAAAATAAGAGACTGAAAGTCACGCGCGGGTGCGGTGCTATCTGCGGTGGTCGCGGTTGCCATTCAGAACATCTTTCTTGGCGGAATGCTGCGGGTGCGAGAAGATAGGCGACGACTGGCTCCGAATCAAGCGAGCATTCGACTGTCGGGCATCGCTTAGGTACAAAAATCGCGTGTGATGGCAGCGCTTAGATCGTCGATCAAATGCCAGGCTTGATCGACCATGCGGCTGTAATGGATGAAGGCATGAACCATCCCGCGATAAATAATGAAATCACCATGGTTGCCAACGGTGCGCAAGCGATGGGCCAGCTGGACGGACTCGTCAAGCAAAGGGTCAAGACCGGCTGCAAACACATGGACCGGCGGCAAGCCGCTAAGATCCGCCGCGCCAAGGCACAGCCGCGGATCGTCGGCGTCAGCATGATCTGCTAACAGCATGTCACGATAGATCGCTAAATCGGCAATCGGTAAGTCAAATTCGGGGCCGCCAAACTTGCCATAGGATGGGCTGTCCAGCTGCCGAAAATAGGCCCCATAAATAAGCCCTGCCGATTTCAGCGTGTGGCGGCCGTGGTCCCGGTCCGTAAGCACTGCCGCAAGTGCCCAAGACGCGCCGGCAGAATCCCCAGCAACGGCAATTTTCTCAGGGTTCAGCTGCCAGGCGGTAGCATTGGCAAGACTGTACTCGACCGCCGCCAAGCAGTCGTCCAGGGGCTTTGGAAATTTATTTTCCGGCGCCAGTCGATAATCGACAGCAATCACGGCGCAGCCGGATTGTTGGGCGATCAGGCGCGTGACCTTGTCATGGGTTTGTAAATTACCGACCACATTGCCGCCGCCATGAAAGAAGATAATGCCCGGCAGGCTGCTTCCGGCACGAGGGTAATAGCGGCGCACAGGGATCGGCCCATGCGGCCCCGGTAATTGATCATCAATCACCTGCGCCAACTCAGGGGCGTCAGCATTCCACCATTGCCGGCCAAGATCATATTGCCGCCGGGCCTCGGTGATCTCGGTGCCGTTACCTTCCGAGGTCAGATTATGGGCGGCGGCAATCTCGGCCTTGCGCCGCATCGCCAGGCGCATCTGTGGATCAAGGCGGTGAGCTGCCATTATGTCGGTACGTCCAATTGAAGATCTTTGCGGGCGGCGGCGGCGGATTGGTCGATCAATGCATGGGCATCGTCAACCATCCGGGTCAAGTTAATGAAAGCGTGCACCATGCCGGGGAAAACCCGAAACTCGCCCGGCACGCCGGCGGCCCGTAATTTGCTGTTGAAGGCAATCGAGTCATGACACAGAACATCAAGCTCGGCGGCATAAACATGGGTTGGCGGCAAGCCTTTCAGATCGGCATTTTGAACGGCGACACGGGGGTCTGTGGGATCGCCGTCAGGGCCAAGATAATGGTGGAAGAAAGCCATCATCATTTCCCGCGAGAGACCATAGCGGCCATCGGCAAACTGCTGATAGGAGGCGGTTTCAAAATCATTGTTGAAAACCCCATAGAACAGCAGCAGCGACTTTAAGCTGTTATCGCCGGCATCCCGCAGGTCGAGCGCCAACGCGGCGGCAAGGTTACCGCCGGCACTGTCGCCGCCAAGCACTAATTGATCGGGGTCGATGCCGTAATCTTTGCCGGCCTGCCGTATATGGTCATAGACAGCCCGGGATTCCTCTAAAGCCACCGGGAAGCGTGCTTCGGGCGATAAACTGTAGTCTACGGCAATCACCACAGCACCGGTTTTCAGGGCCAAATAACGCATCGCTCTGTGATGCGTTTCAAGACTGCCCATGACCCAGCCGCCACCGTGCAAATATACCAACCCGGGTGCCTGCTTTGCATCGGTCGGGTAAATTAAGCGCACAGGAATATCGCCTTTTGGACCCTTGATAACCGTATCGACGGTGTTTGCGACCGCGGGTAAATCAGCGTTCCACCAGGCCCTCTCTTGTTCCATCCGTTGCCGGCCTGCGGCAGGGCTGAGGTCTTCCCGGCGACCGCTGAGATTCTGTTCGGTTGCAATTTCAGTCATCCGCGCAATCGCCTGCAGCATATCATCGGCGAGGGGCGGATCTTGGTTATCGGTGGAGGTCATCGAAACTAGCCTTTGTCGGGGGTTCTCAGAGACAATGCGCCGGCACCGGCGCGGCGGGCGGATTATGCCATCATTCCGTCAGCTGTTGCTAGCATATGGCTTAAACCACGACCGCTGTAGCGCATCCGCCAGGACAGCATTCGGCTGCGCAGCGAGCTTAAAACAGCACTATAATTTGGGTTTTCGATCAGATTATGGTTCTCGTTTGGGTCTTCCTGCAGATCGAATAATAATGCCGGTAAGGCGGCAAAATGCACATATTTGAAGCGCTCGTTACGGATCACCGCAAGCTGGTGGTCATCACCACAACTGTTCTGGCTTGGCGCAAATTCCTGTGCCGCATGGCGAAAATCAAACTCCCAGTGCACCTCTTGGCGCCAATCGCTTGGCTCGATACCGTTCAAGAACGGCTGCAGCGCATGGCCATTTAAGGCCATCGGCGGCGCCATGCCGAGGGCATTTAAAATGGTCGGCACAAGATCAATGTTTTCGGTGAACTGTTGCACAACCTGGCCGCGTCTTGCGGCGTCAGGGTCCCGGATGATCAATGGAATATGATAGGCCCCGTCGAAATATCCGGCTTTGCCGAAGATGTAATGATCACCCAGCATTTCGCCGTGATCAGAGGTGAAAATGATCAGGGTTTGATCATATTGTCCATGGGCTTTCAGCCAGGCGATCAAGCGCCCCATTTGGGCATCCACTTCGGCAATCATGGCAAAATAAATCGCCCGCAGGATGGCCACTTGGTCGGTGTCGAAATCGGCGGCGCGGCCGGTCCCATTGGCGATAAAAAAATGCGCCGGGTTTTGCGCCAGTAAGGCGGCCAAAAAGGGATGTTGCCGGGCTTCGCTGGCGATGTCGGCGGCGCGCACAGGCGACGGCATCGCCGCCGGGTCAAACAATGCATTATACGGTGCCGGTACGCAGAAAGGGGGGTGCGGCCGTAGCAAGGATAAATGCGCAAACCAGGGCGTTGTTCCTTGTTTTTCGGCGTAGTCGGTAAACGCATTCACCACGAAAGCTGTCTCGGTTTCCTCGGCAGCAAAGCGCGGCGGATCTAATGTTGGGTTATTCCCAGGGTCCGGGTAAAGGGCCGGATCAGGCAGGTATAAATCCATTTCCGCCGCTGGCACATCGACCCCGCGCGCCGCCAGCCATTGCCGCCATGGTTGGCCATAACCATCCAGCATGACACCGCCACGGGCATCGGTACGAAATCCCGGCATCACCCCTTCATAGGTGCGCACCCAAGGGTCATCCTCGGAGCTGATCCGGGGATCACGGGTTTGGTCCGTATACCCAAAAAGTACCGGGTCATATCCGTTCCGACGAACCATGCGAGCGATATTATCATGGCGATGATCAAGCGGCGTGCCATTGCTGACAACCCGATGATTCATCAAATAAAGCCCGGTCAGCAGGCTTGCCCGTGAGGGCGAGCAGGGGGTTGCTTGGCAAAAATGCTGCTCAAACAGGGTGCCGTCGCCTGCTAACGCGTCAAGGTTTGGTGTCTGCACGTGATCGTGACCACGCACCGAAAGACAGTCACCACGAAATTGATCGGCAGTGATTAAAAGGACGTTTTTGACCATGTGACCGCGCTCTTCCCTCCGGTGATGACAGTTGGCTTGCGTTAATCCTGAAAGCAAGCAAAAGTATTATCACGACCCGCAGATAATTTCAGGTTCTTGATCTCCTAACCGCCGACCGAAAGAAGCAAAAATGTCTATTCTTGATGCGATCCCGCTGTGTTTCTCCAACAGCTATGCTGAAGCGCGGCAGCGCTTTATCGATGCCGCCAAGGGCCTGGGGCTGACGCCAAAATCATATATAAATCCGCATCTTGGACCGACAGGAGAGGTCTTGGCGACTGATTGCCTGTGGCTTGGGCCAGCTGACGCAAAACGGGTTTTTGTGATGATTTCCTCGACACATGGGGTCGAAGGGTTTTGTGGCTCGGCTTGCCAGATTGATTGGCTGCTTCAGGGCGGCGCGGCAAATTTGCCGACAGCGACGGCGGCCCTGATCATCCACGCCATCAACCCGCATGGCTTTGCTTGGCAGCGCCGCGTGACCGAAGAAGGCTGTGATTTGAATCGCAACTATGTTGACTTTGCGCAACCGCTACCAGGGAATCCGGGCCATGATGAATTGGTGGATTGCTTTGTGCCGGCAGCATTAGACCCTGATAGCCTGGCCGCAGCCGATGAAAAAATTGCCGCTTTTCGGGCGGCGCATGGCGAAAATGCTTTTCAAGCCGCACGCAAACAGGGCCAGTATAAACATGACCACAGCGTCTTTTTTGGCGGCTTTGCGCCGACCTGGGCGCGCCGCACCTTGGAAGCGATCATCGATGATTATGATTTGCCTTCACGGGCGTTAACGGTTGCCGTTGATTACCATACAGGCCTTGGTCCGCATGGCCATGGCGAGCCGATCTGCGGGCATTTACCCGACACCGCCGGCTTCCGCCGTGTGATTGATATGTATGGTGACTTTGTTGGTGTGCCGGAACTTGGCACGTCATCCTCAATTCCGTTGTCAGGCACCTCGCGCGAAATGTGGAACCGCAAGCTTGGGGATAATTATGCTTATGTTGCGCTGGAATACGGGACTTACGCCCCAGATAATGGCTTGCGCACCATGCGTGCCGATCATTGGCTGCACGCCCAGGGCGCGGTAGACTGGCAGGCACCGGCAACCCAGGCCATCAAAGCGGCCCTGAAAAAGCATTTTTATCCGGCCACTCGCGACTGGCAGGAAATGGTGCTGTGGCGCAGTCGGCAGGTGCAGCGGCAAAGTCTTGCCGGTCTGCTTTAAAAGGAGCCGAGCGAATGTCTGATTCTGTCACTGTGATCCCGGCCCGAAGCGAATTGGCACCATTGGTTCTGGACAGCCCACATACCGGCATGCTTTTTCCCGATGACTTCCGGCCGGCATTGCCGATGGCCGACTGCATGCGGGTCAATGATTGGTTTGTGGATGAGCTGTTCGGTGCCGGACCTGACCATGGTGCGCCGCTGATCTTGGCGGAATTTCGCCGTGCCTACATTGATCCAAATCGCGATACCACGGATTTGGACCTGGAGATTGTCGCCGACGGCTGGCCGCATCCTGTCAAGCAGACGGAAAAAACCAGTCGTGGGGCATCGTTAATTTGGCGCATGATTGACGGTGATAAGGTGATCTATGACCGCAAGCTCAGCCATGCCGAGGTGACCAGCCGGATTGAGCAATATTGGCGTCCGTATCATGCTGCCGTTAAGACCGCGCTTGATGACGCCTATGCCGCCTTTGGTAAGGTCTTTCATATCAATTGCCACTCCATGCCGGAATTCGGTAATGCGGTTTGGGGTGACCCAAATATTCGCCGTGCGGACATGGTTATCGGCACCCGTGACGGCAGCACTGCCGGCGACGCGTTTACGGCGGTGGTGGTTGACCAGCTGCGTGCTGCCGGTTACCAAGTCGCCATTAACGAAGGCTTTAAAGGGGTCGAATTGGTGCGCCGATATAGCGATCCTGCGGCCGGCCGAGAATCTCTCCAGATCGAGGTTAACCGTGGCATTTACATGGACGAGGCGGCGATCACACGCTCAGATCGGTTTGCCCAGACCCAAGCCGATATCACGGCCATGATTGCTGCTGTCGCTGACTATGCGCGCACCCAGGTGAGCGCAGGTTAAAAGCGGTTCGGGCGGTACGGCGACAAATCAACGCCGGGACTATTGCCATCAATCAGATCGCCGATAATTTGCCCGGTTCGCGCCGATAAGGTCAAACCGATATGGCCATGGCCGAAGGCCAGCAGCACGTTTTGATGGCGCGGTGAGCGGCCGATCACAGGCAAGCTGTCGGGGGTGGCCGGCCGCCGGCCCATCCATTCGCGGTTGACCTCACCATCAAGCCCGGGAAGGGCCTCGCGGGCGCGGGCGACATGCCGGCGTAACAGCCTAAAGTCAGGTGGTGCATCAGGGGTGGATAATTCGGAACCGGTGGTGATCCGATAACCATCTGCCATCGGTGCAATGACGCACCCGACATCGCCAATCACCGTTGGTCGGCGCAATAATGACTCGCCGCTGCGGATGATGTTGGCATGGTAACCGCGTTCGGCCTGGACCAGAACAGGGGCCCCTAAACACCGTGCCAATTGCTGTGATTTGGCGCCGGTAGCAAGCACCACCATATCGCAATCATGCATGCCAAGATCGGTAATAACCTGGCTTGGACCGTCGGCACCAATGGTGAAATCACGAACTTCTTCGGGAAAAATTGCGCCCCCTAAGCGGCAAAAAGCTTCGGCATAGGCCTCGGTTAATTTCAGCGGGCTGGTCACAAACCCGTTATCAGGTTGGAAAAAACCAATTTTAAAGCGCCGATGCAGATTTGGCTCAAGCTGCCGCAATTCATCTTCATCAAGTGTTTCGGTATTCACGCCGGCCGCCTCCATTGCGGCGCGCTCGGCGGCACTTTTCTGAAAACTTGCGGCATTGGGGTACACTTTCAACCAGCCAACAGGCTCCATAATACCGCCAATACCATGTTGCTTCATGAGATCTGTATGGGCCGGCATAGCGGTCTGTGCCAAGGCTGCTAGGGCGGCGGAAATATCCGCGATACGAGAGGGCCGCCCGGACAAGAAAAACCGCGCCAGCCAGGGGGCCATTTGCGGCAAGGTTGACCAGCGTGTTTGCACCGGTGATTTCGGATCAATGATCATTTTTGGCAATTGCTTCCACAGCCCTGGGGTCGAGCTGGGCCAGATCGAGCCGATGGCGATAGATCCGGCATTGCCAAATGAGGTGCCGGTGCCGGGCGCGCGCGGATCGATCAAACTAACCTTATGACCGCGCATGACGGCTTCCAGGGCGCAGCATGTGCCGACAACACCGGCGCCGATAACAACGATTTTCTTCTGTTCCAAAACCCTGCTCCTCGGTTCCGCCGGCAAATACATCGTTCAGGATATGCCCTGAAATTGCCTTTTTTAGCGCCTGAAAAAGCCGTCTTTATTCAGCCTACTGGTATTGAAACAAAAACCAAGGAGACAGGCCATGCAAATTCGTCATTGGCGGTCAGGTCGCCTCAGGTGGCTGCGATGACGCTGGAAACAGGGTGGATCGCGTTGTTATCCAGATTCAGCCCAGAGATTGGCGGCATCAACTGTGATCTTGCGGTCGGCTTACTCACTTTGGCAATCTTAATCGTGACGGCTTACCGGCAGCCACGATTTGATCGCAGGTTTAATCGCTGGCGCCATCGCTGGCGCCATCGCTGGCGCTGATAACGGTCGAATAAAGGCGCTTGGCCAGGTCGCGGACGGCGATGGCTGTCGGCGCCCTATGCGCCTTCAAAATCAACCTTTGACCATTCCTCCCAAAGCCGCGCTAAGGCGGCATAGTCATCATCGCCCATGCCGCGTGCTTCAGCGATTTCATAGGGTGTATGTGCGGCCATATGCGCGAACAGCGGCACCCCAAGCTGCTGCGAGGTTTGCAGCGCCAGGATCGAATCCTTGCGGGCGTTGCTGACCGACATACCGGCTTTGTAATTGCCGTCCTTCATGCGCTCCTGGACACGGTGCACCAGCGGTCGCATCAAACCTTCCTCGCGGTTCAAGATATCGATCATGGTTTGCATCGGCACGCCAAGCTTCGTTGACATGGCAAAAGCTTCGATCAAAACCACCATGACAGCGTGCATGACGCCATTATTAACAACTTTCGCACCCATACCGGCACCGATTGGGCCAAGTTCAAAAATCCGTTCGGCCAACAAATCAAGCACAGGGCGTGCCGTTTGTTTGTCGGCGTCATCGCCGCCTAAGAAAAAGGTGATTTCGCCGGCTGCCATGCTGGCCACACCACCGGCAATGGCGGCATCCACAAATGCGACCCCCGCAGCTTTTGCCAAAGCGTGGCAGGCCTGGGCGGTGGCCGGTGTGACGGTGCTGGTTTCGACAATGACTTGCGGGCGGTGACCGGCGGCCAAAATCTCCTCGACTACGGCAAGCGATATTTCCGGCTTCGGTAACGACAAGATCAAATGATCAGCCTCGGCGGCAACAGCAGCGGCGCTCTCCAGGCAGCGAATCTGAATGTCGTCAACAGCTGCAACCCGCGTCGGACTTGGATCAAAGCCGATCAGCTTTACTTGCTGTGCCGCCAGGGCCTGGCACATTGCTGAGCCAGCATTGCCGAGGCCTATCATACCGATGGTGATGGTCATGGGAAATCTCCATTTGCCGATGGAATGTGAGAGCGCACTGCGCCGCAGGACAAACTATGAATCGTGATCAAAAAATGCGTCACCAAGAGGTGACCATAACGGTTTAGCCGCGCCGGTCAATCCATCAGCTTATCGTCGCCTGGGTGGAAAAGCGAGCTGATGATCGGCACGCTCAAATGATAGGTTGGGGTTATAAAAAGGGTCATCGTATAACGCCGCGCCAAAGCGTTCGTGCATGGCCTGACAAGCGGCACGATGGGCAGTTTCTTTGGCGACACTCATAAACTGCCCACGCGAGGCCGATTCGTGATGGGTAAGAACAGCATGTGGCGTCCAGACCACCTGAAGCCCGCTCTCGCGGGTCCGCAAGCACAGATCGACATCACTAAAATCAATTGGAAAGTGAACAGCATCAAATCCGCCGACGCCATCAAACACGGTCCGCCGCATGACCATGCACGCTCCGGTGACGGCGGCAACATTGCGCAGATGGTTGTTGCGGTCCATATAACCGCCGTCCCGTTCAGCCATCCCAACAAAGCTATGATGTGCCACATTATCGCCGACCAGATGCAAGCCCGCATGCTGAATGGTTTCATCCGGATACAGCAATTTTGCGCCGACAAGGCCGACCTCTTGATGAGCCGCCAGGGCGACCATTTCAGCCAACCATTCAGGGTGTAAGGGCTCACAGTCATTGTTCAGGAAACAAACCATCTCACTGTTGTCCGTGGCCACGGCATGATTGTTGAGGGCGGAAAAATTAAAGGCCCCGGGGCTTGGCAAAACCTGTACCCGGGGATCTGTTTGCAGGTCGTCTAGTAAGGCTGCCGTTGCTGCCTCGCGGCTATCGTTATCAACCACAATCAAACGCAAGGCCGGATAGTCGGTCATCCGTAAGACTGCTCGCAGGCATTGCCCTGTGAGGGCGGCCTGATCGCGTGTCGGAACAATGATGGCGACCCTTGGTGAGGGGGACGGCAGTTGAAATTGCAACCGTAACCGCGTCCTGTCGATGCTCACCTTGGCGGTGATGCCGCGCTCTTGAAGATGGTCTGAAACGGCGCGTTGTGCGGCTGCCAACGCATAGGGTTTGGCGTCGCGATCAAAAGCCGTGGAGCCGACAGCCGTGCGCCAATGATACAGTAGGCGCGGAATGTGATGGATCTGTTGCCCCTCAAGGTGGCGGCTGACGCGCAACACAAGATCATGATCCTGGCTGCCTTCATAGCCAACACGCAGGCCGCCAACCGCCGCGACCAAATCACGGTCGTAAACGGCTAAATGGCAGACATAATTCTGGCTTAAAATCAGATGCGGCGACCAATCGGGCTTAAAATGAGGATCAAAGCGTTCGCCTGCAGTATCGATTTTATCTTCATCACTGTAAAATAGCTTGCCCTGTGGATGATCGCGTATGGCCTTCGCAACCCAATACAGGGCCTCATCGGCCAGTCGGTCATCGTGGTCAAGAAAACCAACAAAATCACCTGTCGCGTCCTCCAATGCATCATTGCTGGCCCGCGAAATATGCCCATTTTGCAGCCGGCGGCGGAGCAGAATTCGTTGATCGGCGGCAGCGGCTTGATCTAAAATTGCAATTACCGCCGGATTACGTGATGCATCATCGCAGATACACAGCTGCCAATCTGGGTAACGTTGCTGCCTTACCGACGCAATGGCGTGTTGCAGAAACTGCGGGTCGGGATCATGCACCGGCAGAATGATGGAGATCATTGGCCGTTTTGACCAACCCTGAATATCGGCGTCGATGGCGTCTTGGTCGGGTTGGCAGTAAGCTGCCAGCCACTTATGATATTGGGTTGTCAGCGGCGTGCCTGCCAGCAATTGGCGAACCGATGGCGCGGCGCTTAGCCGGCGCAGCCGCAGGATAAGTTGATCATCGTCATCGACCAGCCGGAGGGCCTGGAGCGTGACTGTCGCGGCCTCAAAAAACTTGTTGCTTTGTTCATATAATTGTCCCAGCCGCATCAACGCCGGTAAATCATCAGGTGACTGCGCCAAGGTCCGACGGTGCATCACCGCTTCGGCAGGATTGCCGTCACGCCGGAAGGCTGTTACGAGGACATCACCGGCGCCAGGTTTGCCGGGCTCAAGAACCATGGATCGACGGGCGCAAAGCGATGCCTGCGCCTTATCGCCGTGGCGGTTCAAAAACCGTCCAAGACTAAGCAATGTATTGGCGTTTAACGGATTGATCATTAAGCAGGCGCGCAACCACGGTAGGGCGGCACTAACCGCCCGCACCAAGGGCAGGGTTACAGCCAGGTTATACAAATTCTCGTTGTTGCTAGGTTGTAAAATCACCGCTCGCCGGAAATGCGTTATTGCCGCTGTTATGCGACGTCCTTGGCGCAATAAAAAGCCGTAACGGCCGTGAACAAACGGCGCGCTCGGATCAATCATCAGTGATCGTTGCATGGCCGTTAACGCCTCTGATGGGACAGCAATGCGTATCTGCGCCGTGGCTAAATGCAGCCATAAATTGCCGCGCCCCGGATTGATCAGCAATAATTCTTTCAAGGCCATGAAGGTTGCCTGGTGATCGTCGTTCGCCGCCAAGGCTTCGGCATAACTTGCCCGGGCAATCCAGCTGTCGGGCTTGCGGGTCAAGACCCGCAGGAATAACTTTACGGCGGCGTGATCCCCGCTGCGCTGTGCAAGTAAGCCAAGGCGTAAAAGTGCGGCGCTGTCTTCGGGAACACAAATGGCTACACGCCGGTAAAACGCCGCTGCGCGGGCGTCATCGCCGCTTTGCTCGGCCGTGACCGCAGTGAAAAAAAATTGCCGGGGCGAAAGCGTCTGCATGGCGTCGCCGCCTTAACTGCTGTTTTCGGGGGCCAAATATCGAAACCACGTCTCTGTTTGTGGGGCAATATTTTCAGGTGTCCACAGTGGCGCCTCAGACCAATAGTCAATATTTTCGACGATCTTAGCGACCCCTTCAGGAAAGCTGATTGACGGCGACCAGCCCAGTTGAGTTTCAATTTTTGTGATATCGGCCCAAGTACTATCAGGTTCACCTGGCCGTTTTGGGATATGCACTTTATCGCCGCCAAGAAGCTCGACCAACTGGTTTACCGACTGCGGATTGCCGGCACCAACATTAAAGGCTTGTCCTGAAATCTCGGTATCGGCTGCTGCCCAGAATGCCCTAGCGACATCGGTCACATAGATAAAGTCGCGGCTCTGGTTACCGTCGCCAACAACGGTGAACGGTTTACCGGCAAGCTTTTGTTTCAAGAAAACCCCAAACACGGCACCGTAAGCGCCGGTGGTGCGTGAGCGGGTACCATAGGCATTGAAAATACGAATCGAATTCGCTGGCAAGCCATAGAGTTGATGCCAATGGAAGGTTGCTTGCTCGCCCATGTTCTTGGAGAGCGCATAGGGATATTGCGGATCGATGCGGTGATCTTCTGTGGTTGGGGTTGCCGCCAACCCGTAGCAGGTTGATGATGCGGCATAGACGAATTTTCGAGCGCCCTTGCCGCCGTGTGCCGCCCGTGCCCCCTCCAGCGCCGCGACCGTGCCCATTACATTCGCTCGCATATAGTCAACAGGATGGTCAATCGAGGGGACGATATCGCCAATTCCGGCGAAGTGAAAAACATAGTCGGCATCGGCAAAAATCGCGTCATCACCGGCAATATCGGTCAGGTCGCGGCGATCTAGGCTGACGGCACCGTCGGCGTGGTGATGGGCAAGATTGGCTTCACGGCCACCAACCAGGTTATCAATCACCCGCACGCCGATGCCTTTATCACGCAGCAGATCGACCATATGGCTGCCGATGAAACCGGCACCGCCGGTAACCACGGCAACTTGTGGCTGTGACCAGGCAACCATCGGCTTCAATTGGCCCCGAGATTTTGCATGCGGGTGACGTTGACATAGCGGTCATCATCGAAGCTGTTTGGCACTTTGCCGTCCTTGAAAGCTTGGCAAAGATCACGGACAGCATCCTCAACCGAGCGCTTCGGCTCAAACCCTATATGATCACGAATTTTATCGGCATTAACATGATATGAGCGATTATCATCCGATGGTGTGGTGACAATTTCAATCGGTGCCTTATCGGGCATTTCAGCTTCAACAACGGATTTCACAATCTGCGCGATGTCCTTCACCTTCAGATTGCGATAACCGGCATTGAAGGTTTCGCCGGCAATCTTGCCGTCCTCTAAGGACAGCAGCAGTTGATAAAGGTCGACCATATCGTCCACATGCAGGTTTGGCCGCATTTGTTCGCCGCCGAAAACCGTGATCTTGCCTTTGTTGACAGCATGATTGGTGAGGATATTAACGGTTAGATCCAGGCGAAGGCGCGGGGCATAGCCACAAACAGTTGATGGTCGGATCGTGACACAGACAAAATCATCGCTTTGGTGCTTAAACAGCCGTGGCTCGCACATGCCTTTGTACTTGTTATACAGAGTCAAGGGGATCAGCGGATGATCTTCGCGCACTTCCGGGGCGCCGGATACGCCATAGACCGAGCTGGTCGAAGCATAAATAAAGCGCCGCACGCCGGCTGCTTTTGCGGCCACAACCATCGGCTCAAAGCAGTCTAAGTTGATCGAGGTTGAGAGTGATTCATCAAGTGCAAAACTCGGGTCATTGGAGATACATGCGAGATGAATAACGGCGTCAACATCAGCGCAGGCCTTGGCGAAATCATCGGTATCGCGAATATCCGCTTTTACCAGGCTCAGATTGGGGTCTTGTTTCGGCAAAAAATCATCGCCGAAGAAAAAGCGATCATAAACGACCACCTGATGGCCGGCACCGAGCAGCCGTGGAACCAAGGCGCTGCCGACATAGCCCGCACCACCTGTAATCAAGACTTTTTTAAATCGCATAACTGGGTCCACTATAAAAATTCGTGCCGCCTTAACTGCATTTTTGAATGCCGGAATCTGCGGATTATTGCAAGGTATTTGGACTTATGTGTTAGCTTCACCCTTGGCGACCTATCGACCAATAACGAAAGAATGAGCTGTAAATGCGACGCGTAATTTTTGGTATGATCAACAATCAATCCCGGCCTGTCGGCGGCATTAAAGTCATTTTCCAGGCGGCAGGTGGGCTTCGCCGGGCCGGCATTGAGGCGTGCATCTTCTCGGAAAAAGAAATGCCAAATTGGCTGGCCGGCAACCCGCTGGCGGCGGACGCCGACATTCTGGACGCCAGCAAGATGCAAAGCATTTTTTCAACGGACCTTTATGTGGCCACGGATAGTTTCAATAAGGGCCGGGGCGACACTATTTTAGGGCGTGGAAACCGCGCCATCATCTTTTTTCAAAATCACAGTGTGTTGCATACCAACAAAGCCATTAACTGGGCCGACTTTCGGAACACGCCAAGCATCGCGGTTTCGCATTTTACGGCTGCACAACTGACCAAGGTCGGTTTTAAAGATGTCACCGTGATTTCGCCGGGGATTGATCGGGAATTATTCAAACCGGCGGCACGAAAAGCGCATCAGATTTGTTTCATGCCCCGGAAATGGCCGGAAATGACGGCGGTATTGCAGCAGCGCTTCGGCCAACAGGCAAAGCTTCGAGAGATTGATGGCCAGACAGAAGCGGAGGTTGCCGAGATTTTGTCGACATCGACGATTTTTGTCAGTCTTGGCCGCAATGAAGGCCTTGGTTTGCCGCCGCTAGAGGCGATGTCGGCAGGCTGTTTGGTATGTGGTTTCGCAGGTCAAGGAACCCTTGATTACGCCCGTCCGGAAAATGGCTTTTGGACTTGGGAAGGTGATATTGAGGGCTGCCTAGAGGCCATCGATAAAGCGTTGAAAACAGTCACCGAAGATCAGGAGACCTATCAAAAAAAACTCACTGCCGGGCTGCAAACCGCCGCAAATTACTCACTTGAGGGGTTTATTGAGAATATCACCGGCTATATGCAAAGCCGGCTTTAGCCGGCCCGCGGCTCACATCACCCCGGCTTGCAACAAATCATGGACATGAATGAAGCCAACAGGCTGGTCGTCTTCAACCACAAAAATTCCGGTGATGCGGTTTCTGTTCATAAACCCAAGTGCTTCGGCCGCTAAGGCATTTGCCGTGATGGTTTTTGGGGCGGCGGTCATAATCTCGGCGGCCGGCCGGCTAAGAAGGTCTGGCGCCATATGCCGACGCAAGTCACCGTCGGTAATGATCCCGGTTAAGCTGCCGTCAGCGTCCATCACCCCGCAGCAGCCAAAGCGGCCGGTCGGGATGCTGACCACCACTTCAGACATCAATGTGCTTGGCGCAACGATCGGCACCGCTGTCAGCGGATGCATAATCTCGCTGACGTGAACAAAGCGCCGACCAAGCTTGCCGCCAGGGTGAAAGACGCCAAAATCTGTTTCAGTAAAGCCGGCGCGAAGCAGCAACGCCATCGCCAAAGCATCGCCTAAGGCTAAGGTGGCGGTGGTTGACGTGGTGGGGGCGAGGCCAATTGGGCAGGCTTCATGGTGGGGTGGTAAAAACAGCACCAAGTCACCGCGATCACCAAGGGTGCTGTCGCGTTTGCTGGTCAGGCCAATCAGCGGGATTGCAAAGCGTTTGGCGTAATCAATGATTTCGGTCAGCTCGGCGGTTTCACCGGAATTTGAAATCGCAATGACGGCGTCATGCGTTGAAATCATCCCCAGATCGCCATGTGCTGCCTCGCCGGGATGAACATAGCTGGCGAGGGTGCCTGTGGATGCCATGGTGGCGGCAATTTTTCGAGCGATATAACCGCTTTTACCCATCCCGGTGAGGATCACACGGCCTGTCACCGCGCTTAGGCAGTCGATGATCTGGACAAACACCTCAGTCTGATCGGACAGCAGTGACGCTTTAAGGTCAGTGATGGCTTGGGCAGCCGAATCAAGGACATCGCTGGCGGCCAATAAGTCTTTGGCCACAGACAAATCACCATGCTCGCTTTGTGTCATATCCACTCCGTGGTCAGGTTTGGTTCGACCTTTTGGGCGTGTTGCCGCATTTTGTTGAGGGCGCGTTCGACGCGTCGTGAGTACCTGTCCAATTGTACCGACTCATGGGAATTGATACTGGCCAGCAAGTCTTGCATATCATCGTCAAAGCGCGGGTAAACTCGGGCGCGGGCGGTCTCATGGCCGCGATCGTCCGGATCGGTATCAATCAAATAGATCCGAAACAGTACATTTCGTTGCGCCAAATACGCCAGCACGGCCATCCATAATTCCGGTAAATCACAAAAAAAGCTGGGGTAAACAATCGCCGCATCATTATCAGGGCCAACCAGCACGCGCATGGCATTTGGGTCAAGGCCGACAATCGGCAGGGCCTCCACCAAAATATTTTCCGGTGCTTCGATGAGCCATTTTGTCTCCGTTTGCGTCATTGACAGCTCACCATCGTGTCCCTGGCGTCACGGCGGGTTTATTCAAAATAAATAAATTCCTGATCGCCATCATAACCACATTGTTGGTAAATCCAATCCCAGCCATCGGGCGCAAAGAAACTCTCGCAGGTGAGTTGCCAATACAGCAAATTCGCCTTCTCACGCTCGTTTCGGTAACTTTCGACCATGATATATTTGTTCTTGCGGCCAACACGTTGGATTTCGCGGACCGCGCTGAACAACTCATTAATGGCCAGGTTATGAAGCGTTGCCAGTGAAAACACAAAGTCAAAATGATTGTCTTCAAAGGGTAAGCTGCGGGCGTGGCCATGGTGTAGAAAAGGCCGAACTTCGGCTTTCGCGTCATTCAGGCCGTATTCTGAAATATCCAGACCGGCAACCTCAATTCCCGGCACTGCCCGAGTGAATTCATACAGCAAATAGGCCTTACCGCAGCCAACGTCTAAAATCCGATCACCGGCCTTTAGGCCGTAATGGGCGGCCATGGCTTCGGCAACCGCAAGCCAACGTCCGTCATAGCTGTAACCGCCATAGCCATGCTCGCGGGCGCCGTCCCAATAATCTTGCCCCCATTGCTTGGCGATGGTTGCGCATGCTGCCTTGTCATGGGCGGTGACGCGGCCAATGTAATCGCGCTGTGTGCGATTGTGTAACGGCGAGACAAATTCAACCAGGGCCATCACGATGCTTTCTTTGAAGGGCGGCGGGTAAATGATTGTTTAACGTCAGCGTATGAACGCTCAAAATATCTTCCCAGCGCTCAACGTCCTGCCCGCAGCTTAATGATAGGTCTTCGACCGCTGCATGCAGTGAGGCGCCGGCGGCCAAAATTCGTGTGTAAATGTCGCGCCGCCGCTGCCGGCGGCTGGGCAGCATAAACATGGAATACATCACGATGCCGTCATGGCTGGCAATTTCATCGAGCAGTTTATCCAGCATCATGTAGCAATGCGGCATGGCGTATTCGCTGGCGGATAATTTGAACGCCAGGGTCCGTTTCCGGCAATAATCGCGGATGACCAGATTCTGGATATGCTGGGGCGCGCGTCCGGTAATCATCGGGCGGGCACCATTATAGCCAATATAGCCTTTGGCGTTGCTCACCTGTTTATTCCTCAAAACGTGTTGGCAGCTCATGGTCCATGCCGATACGGGTCATCGCCCGCAGGGTGATCGGCTCAAAAAACTCCCCAAGTTTTTTATCCGCATATGGTGACAAGACGCTTTTGAAGCGGCAGTTCATGGTCCAGCGTGTTTCGCTCTCGGTGTTGACACGGTTGCCATGCATAAGGTTCTGATTAAACAACAAGACATGGCCATAGGGGATATCAAGAAAGGTCAATTGACCGGCAATGTCGCGGTATAGATCTTCCGCCGATTGATCACCGAAGGCCTTAAACCGGGCCTGCATCTCGGCATTGGTCTCAGGCGCGGCAATGAACATGCTTTTGGTGGCGAAAACATCAACAAAGGGCACCCATAGCACGGCCTCAAAAGCGGAATCACCGGACCAAACATCGGCATGTACGGGAAGCAGCGATTTATCGTCATGGGGCATTTGAATGGACAGATTAATGCGGCGTTGCATCGCCAATTCATTGCCGATCAAGGTCTCGATCGTATTGCGGGCAACGGCGAAATAGGCGGGCCGTAACCATGCTTGCGCGTTGATGTCTTGGATGACCGCAAGACGCAGGTCATTGAGTGCCTCGCCGCTGACCTTTTCATGCAGCCGATTCAAAAAGTCGCCGCTATCCGACGGCACCGATTCGCCCAGATATCGTGCCGTGGTTGCGGCCAAATGATCGCGGATACGGTCCAGCGCAAGACGGTCGGCGGCAGGTTGAATGACATAGCCTTGTTTTAAAAATTGCGCTGTCATTGCAACTTCGGCGGGATCCAAAAACCCGGCAGATGTCGCCGCTATATCAGGCGCTCGCGAAGGGGCCATGAAGCTCTCCAGCTTATCAATTCAGGCCGAGGGTTTGTTCCACCATCTCGACGATATGTGGGGCCTGAATGCCAACGTCATGCATCAAATCGTCCTGGCCACCATACGCCTTTGCGAAGATATCGGGAATGCCAAGTTTACGGATTTTTGGCAACCGTCCCTCTAAACGATCGATTAAACAATCGCTGACGGCGCTCCCCAGACCGCCAATCAAGGAGTGTTCTTCCACGGTCACTAAAAGCTGGGCTTCCGCAGCCAGATCCGTCAGCATGTCTTGATCGAGCGGTTTGACCGTCGGCAAATGTAAAACACGCACCGCCAGGCCGCGGGCGGCCAAAGCCTCGGCTGCGGCAAGGCAGCGGGTGGTGGTCACACCGGTCGAGACCAGTAAGACGCTGTCACTGCCAGCGGCATCTCGCAACAGCACGCCTTTGCCGATCTCAAAGCCCGTTTGCCCAGCGGTGACAATGGGATCGCCACCTTTCGCCATGCGGATATAAATTGGGTGCGGCCAATCCAGCGAGGCGTTCATGAAGCGTGTCATCTCATCGGCATCGGCAGGACAAACCACGGCCATATTCGGCAGTGCCCGCATAATCGCAATATCTTCGGTGGCCTGATGGGTCGGCCCGAGCGGGGCGTAAACATAACCGCCGCCATTGGCAATCAATCGGACCGGCAAATCATGCATACATAGATCAACGGCGACTTGCTCATAGCAGCGCCGTGTGATGAAGGTTGCGATGGTATTGACGTAAGGAATGTAGCCATCCATGGCCAAGCCGGCAGCCATGCCGATGGTATGCGCTTCGGCGATTCCTTCCATGAAATAGCGGTCAGGAAACTGTGTTTGCATGTCGCTGAGCAAACCAGGGCTGAGATCGGAGCCGATGAAGACCACCCGGTCATCACGTTGGGCCAGTTCATAGACCATGTTCAAGCAGGTGCGGCGCATTAGTTGTCTTCCAAAGCAGCATATAGATCGGCATGCACGTCAACGGGCAGTTTTGACTTGTGGTGCCAGGAAGGATCATGTTCGGCGAATGGGATGCCTTTGCCTTTGACGGTGTGACAAATCACGGCGGTTGGCTTACCGTCGGCGCTTGGTGCTGCGCTGAAAACTTGTTCTAAGGCCGTGATGTCATGGCCATCAACTTCCTGTGTCTCAAACCCAAATGCCCGCCATTTATCGCCAAGTGGTTCTAAGTCTTGGATGACGGCGGTCGCTCCGGCCGATTGAATTTTGTTATAATCAACAATCGCCACCAGGTTATCTAAGCGATGCTTTGCGGCATTCATCGCTGCTTCCCAAACGGATCCTTCATTAATCTCACCATCGCCCATGACCACGAAAACCCGTGCTGAACGACCGCGCATCCGCTGCGCCAGCGCCATGCCCACGCCAAGGGACAAGCCATGGCCTAAGGCCCCGGTTGAGGCTTCGACGCCCGGGATTTTTCCGCGTTCCGGATGGCCGCCAAGAAACGAGTGATGGCGGCAAAAGTCAGTTAAGGCGGCAGGATCAAAAAAACCTTTGTCGGCAAGCAGCGCATAAAGCGCTAAACAGCCATGCCCTTTGGACAGCACACAGCGATCTCGCTCGGCCCAATCCGGTTCGTCTGCCCGGTAGTTGAGAACCGAGTCATACAGCACCCGAAGGATCTCGATCAACGACATGGTAGAGCCGATATGACCGCGTTCGCCGCCGATCAAGGCATCGACGGTGAGGCGACGCAAATAGCGTGAGCGGGCATCAAGTGGGGCCGCAGGCAGGCTGCGGGCAAGGGCAATAGGATCAGCTGTCATGTCGATCTGTTGTTATGGCCGAGCATCGAGTTGCGTTGAAAACAGGTTAGGCGCCAATTTGATATACGCCAACACGCCTTGAATTGCACCGGTTTTCGGTCGCCGCGACAACCACAACGACAACCGGCAAGGTCATCGCGGTGCTCGGCGCTTATGCTTTCAAGGTACGGCCAATCGCTTCAGCCACAGGCTGCATCGCCTGCATCATTTCGGCGAACTGCTCGAAACTTGAACATTGCAGCGGATCAACGGCAGCATTCTTGGGGTCAGGGTGGACTTCCAGCATCAATGCGTCGGCCCCGGCACCGATTGATGCGAGCATCATCGAGCGCACCCATGGCTGCCAGAATGTGGCATGGCTCGGATCTGTCATGACCGGCAAATGGGTCACTTCTTGAGCCGCCGGTACAACTTGTAAATCTAATAGGAAGCGTGAGCTGGAGCGATGTGTGTGGTTGGCGACAACGCCGCGCTCACACAGCAAAATGGCAGGCTCCATGCCTAAATTATCATGCTCCAGTGCGATATACTCGGCCGCCATCAGCCAGTCCCGCAGCGATGCCCCATAGCCACGCTTCAGCATCACCGGCATGCCTTTTTTGCCGACCTCGGTGAGCAGCGGATAGTTTTGCATGTTACGGGTACCGATCTGCAGCATATCGGTATGTTCGGCGACCAGATCAATTTTATCGATATGCATGATCTCGGTGACCACCGGCATGCCCACAGCTTCGCCGGCAGACTTGAGCCATTCCAGGCCTTTTTCGCGAGTCTCGAAAAACTTTTCGCTGCGATACGGAAAGGTCAAAGGCTTAAAGCAGCCGGCCCGCAGGAAATGCGCCCCAGCAGCTTTCATGGCTTTGGCGCAGTCAAGGATCAAGGCTTCGGTTTCGGCCAGATTGGGACCTGCCATAACCGGAATCAAATCGCCACCAAACTCAATCCCGGCGCAGGTAAATTTGGTATTATGATCAGGTGTTTTTTTGGCGACGAGCGGGATTTTGCCAGCGATATCATCATCGGTCAGGTCTTTGCCGGGGAATTTATTGTCGATGGTCATAATCGGGATCCTTCATGGTCAAACTGGCGGGGTGAGGCGGTGTTATCAATACAATCTATTTACTGCTTTGCTGAAAGACTGGCAAACCTTCGCTTCATGCACCGTTAAACAACCGCTCCGCTTTCTGCAATTGCCGCCGCAGCACAGATCGGTAATGCTCTCGATTACCGGCGGCTTGGCGGCGCTGCAAGCGTGCCGGTAGAAATTCATTTAAAACAATGCAGCACCAGCGCAAACGATACAGCGGTAATAAAATCTCCAGCCGTTCTGCAAACCCAGGGTCGGGGCCGTCCTTGGCGCCAAAAAATGCGCTCAAGGCAGTGCTGAAACGGCGGCCCTGGTCGGGGTGCAAATTCATGCCGGGATGAAGACTGAAGTCGGCAGCAAGTTTAACTGGGTCATCCCAGCCGAAATATTCAAAGTCGACAAAGCTCAACTGGCCGGCGGTATTTTGCAGCGCATTATGAAAGCCAAAATCAGACGGGCTTAAGCACTGCGCCGCAGGTTTTAATGGTTCTGAAAAAGACCAATCTCGCTGCGCGTAAGCTTCCTTAGCTGCCGCCGGCCAGGTTGTCGTAGCAGGTGCTAAGTGGCGGCTTAAAAAGACCTGCAAATCATCATCGGCAATTGCGTCCTGTTGTAACCGTTGCAGCCGCTGGGTTAGCTGACGTGCTAATTCGCTGGCCGATAAACACGCTTCCGACGCCAGCGGCAGGGACGCTGCGGCCGGCACGGTGCGGTGTTGGTTTAGCTGATTGATAAACCTGGCCGCTTGATCGATGGCAGGGTCGTCGGCAGCAACGGCAGCACCCTCACACCAACTTAAAACCGAAGCATTCGATTGCTTGTCGGTGGCGACTGGCTGGGGCACATTCGGGATCCCGCCGGCGGCCATGAATTGCAGTGCCTGCCATTCGGTAAAGCGGCGATCACGGCCATCACCGTTCATTGCCGGATAGGCTTTGAGGACAAAGTGCTTTGCGCCTGTGGTGACCTTGAAAAGGCGGGCGTTGCCGCCGCCTTGCAAGGGCAGCAGCAGCGCATTGTCTTGGCCGAGCATGCGTGCCGCCGCCGCAGCCAATAGCTCGGACCGCTCAGTCATTGCCGAAAACCGTTTGCCGAATCGCCGCCCAATCAGAACATCGGGTCAGTGATGTGGCCGGCCCCGCCACATCGGCATGAAACCAAATTCTTTGGGTGCGCTTGGGGAAGTTCGGATCGCTGAGAACTTTTTCCAGATCATCAACGAAATAGTCCAGGTCAAGGCTGCAAATGCGGGCGATTTTAGCATTGACGGTTGCTTCGAAAAAAACCTGCGAGGGCGTCAGAGCAAAGCCTGTGGCGGTAAAAAAACCGTGCCTGTCCATCCAATTACGGGCGGCCTCACGCAGGTTGGTTCGGCTATCGTCAAAATGTCCAAATTCGGTTTTATGGCTGACAATAAAAAGCTCTGCTGCCTGCCTGTTGGCGGCAGCGAAAAAAGCGCCGACACCGTCGATCAGGCGAGCGTCATCGATACCCCGTCCATAGGCTTGTCCTTGGATGGCCATCCAAAATTCTTCACCGGCAATGTCGATTGCGGCGCGTTTAACGGCTTGTTTGCCGCCAGGAGACGGCGGTGCCGCAAACCCACGGCGGGCCATTTCGGCGACGAAGATTTTGCCGAAAACCTGATCGTAATCAATCAATGTGTTATCGAAGTCCAGACCGACGCGCAGCGTCATGGCGCTTCCTTATTTCATCATTGCGACGACGGCTTTGATCATTGAAACCTTATCAAGGGACTGGCGATGGCCAATGATGCCAACTTTCAAAGCACCGGCAATATTGCCCATGAAACTGACTTGCCGCATCTCACCGCCGGCCGCAACCAAGGGTGCGGTAATGGCCAAAAAAGCGTCGCCGGCGCCAACCGTATCAACAATTTTATCGGCAACCGCAGGGACCTGGCATGTGGGCTCATTGGCGGCATAGGCGAGGCAGCCGTCCTGGCCTTGGGTAACCACAATCTTA
The DNA here is from genome assembly GCA_003280605.1 of SAR116 cluster bacterium AG-355-O21. Classification (GTDB taxonomy): domain Bacteria; phylum Pseudomonadota; class Alphaproteobacteria; order Thalassobaculales; family Thalassobaculaceae; genus TMED26. Next base: position 123,886 of record QCEM01000002.1, read on the forward strand.
GCCCCCGGCAGCATTTGGGCCAGCCGTTCCGTGAGGATGTTCTCAATCGCACCATATTTGTCGCCGGTCGCCAGCCGAGCTTCGGGCGTATCGATGCAGACGTAATCGGCGCGTGGAAATTTGCTGATTAAATTAAAACCGAAATTGCCGCTGTTGGTTTGGGTGTTCACGGCCAAGAACTTAACCGATTGGGTCAACGCCTCAACGGTTGAACCGGCGATCATGCCATGGCCGAAATCATTGACGATAACGAGGTCGTAATCGCCGCCACGCTCGCGGATGTAGGTGTCAATTTCGGCCTGCTGCGCCGCTTTCAGGGGTTGATCGTCCATATGATAGACTTCAAACATCTTGCGCATATGGCCAGCATCGACATAGCGCACTTTACTGACGGTCGGGGCATTCGGCCGAACAACGGCGTTCAAGCTGACATTGGATTTGACCCGCTGCTGCAGGGAGCTGCCATGGGCGTCGCTGCCAATAATGGTCAGCAGATCCACATGATTGCACAACGCCGCCGCATGATTGGCCGTGGCGACGGCACCGCCAGCAAAAACCTCCGCTGACTGATACAGGGTGGCAACGAGATTTTCTTTTGGTGTTTTGTTCATCGGATGGACGTATCGATACTCATCGATAATCGTCTCACCAACCACCAAGACGCGCAGATTGGCGGCTCTGTCCAGCAGGTCAAGCAGCGGTTTTCCCTGCCCATCATCGCGCATCGCATCAACGAAGGCGCGGACCTTGGAATCTAGCGGATTGAGGTGGCGGTTAATCAACTTTGACGACGAAAACGTAATATCATTGGTAAAGACAATGCGCCCGCCATGTTGTTCGACCTGCTCTTGCTCGGCGACAATTTTGCCGGTGACGTCATCGGCAGCTTGGGCATAGTCCGGGCCTTTTATGTAAGCGTCCGGTTTGACCGCATCGATGACGCTCTCGGCTGAGGGCGCTTCATTGATCACAACCCAGTCAACACAGGCCAGCGCTGCCATCATCTCGGCGCGAGTCGTTTCCTCAAAGATCGGTCGCCCCGGGCCTTTGTTGACCAGATGGTCAGGGGTGATCGAGACAATCAGAACGTCGCCGTAGCTGCGCGCCTCTTCAAGATGGCGAACATGGCCCATATGCAGAAGATCAAAAACACCATGCGCTAGGGCGATCCGCTTCCCCTCGCAGCGCTGCTCATGTGCAACCGATCCGATGTCTGCCAAGGTTTTTATCTTATAAGCTGTCGCTGCCCTCGGCGGTGACGCTGGTGGTTTTGTCATTTTCAACACCATTGGTTAGAACACAGCGGATGGAACGTTGGAGATCTCCACTCATGATAACCTTATATCCAACCTGAATACGAGAACCCTTATATCGGTGCAATCACTATCGGCGTGCAAGATGTTCTTGCAGGGCCGTGATGGTCGCTTCAATGGCAGGCGCAAAACCCGCAATTTTGTCCTCGCGGGCGATTTGTAAACTTGGATACCACGGTGATGTGACACCTGAACGGAACCAATACCAAAGCGGTGATTTTTGCATCATCACAAAGCCAGGACAGCCAAGTGCGCCGGCCATATGCGCATTCACCCCAACAATTGTGACAACCGCATCAAGGGCGCTGATCTGGGCGGCGAGGCCATCCAGGTCGCTGACCAGGTCGGGATTGGGATTGGCCCATAGGTTGCTTACCCCAGCGGCCTGCAGAGCAGCAATCTCGGTGCCGTCATCGGCATATTGCAAGGAGATAAAATGCGCTGCCGGGAAGCGTTCAAAAAGTGGCCTTAAGCTTGCTAACGGGATCGATTTGCGGCTGCCGGTGCGAGGATTGCCGCTGTGCCATGAAATACCAATCAATGGTGCTGGTCGCATGGCGTCAAAGGCGGCACAGGCCTCTGAATAGCGGTTTGCCGCCGGTTTAAGAAAGCCGTCATGGTTGGGAAAATCGGCCCAGTGCCGGCGCAAAAATAAAGGTAATCGCTGACTTGAGCATTGCGCCACTGGCGGCGTGCCGGCCAAGCGCTGATCAGGTGGCGTGCTGCGGGCGATAACAGTGACGCCATCCAAGGTGCGTTGAAATAAATCGACTAAACGGGCCTCGCACTCAAGGATCACCGGCGCTTTTGCCCGTTGCGCCGCTTCCTTGACCAAGCTGGCAAATAGAATTTCATCACCAACGCCATTTTCGCCCCAAATCAATAACGGCCCATCCAGGGGCTGGCCGCGCCAAAGCGGAAAAGCCAGTAGGTTTTGCCGGGATTTCTCGCTTGGGTTTTGCCAATGGGCGTCAAAATCAGCATAGCCACGATCGAATTTGGCGCGACTGAGATTTATCCACGCCCGCATCCAACGCGCGCGCGCCAGGCCCGGGTCAAGCTGCAAGGCGAGATCAAGCTGCTGCACGGCAGCGTTTGACTGGTCATCCTCGATCAGGGCAGCAGCAAGGTTGGTGTGCATATCAGGCTGATCAGGTAACCGCCGGATCGCCTCGCGATAAAGGTTGATGGCTTTATCGGCATGGCCCTGCTGTTGCCAGGTGGCGGCCAAACGTTCGTAGGCGTCGGCTGGCCCGTCGGTGCAAGTGATCGCCCGCGTTAACCACAGCAAGGAAAGATCGGTATCGGACGTGCCGACAGGCAGCAAGGAAAGATTAAACCAGTTCTCCCCGCGCGCTGGTTGCAGTATGGCCGCACGGCAAAAGTCGTTCTCGGCGTTGGCGGCGTCGCCGGCAGTCAAGCTGGTGTCGCCGCGTACCATCCAGGCGGCTGCAAAACAGGGGTCAATGTAAAGCGCCCGGGGCGCTTTCGGTGACGGTGTCAACGGCCCGGTCAACTGCGTTAATTCATGCGTTGCAGCAGTGTGATTTGGGGCGCAAATAAGGGCGCGCTGCAAGGCTACCCGAGCGTCGGCATCGCTGTTGTTGCGCCGATTGCACATGGCGATATTGAACCACAACCGAGGGTTTTCGGCCATTTCCGGGATTAAGCTCCGGAATGCGGCAAGCGCTGCGGCGAAATCGCCGGCAGCAATGGCAGCTGCAGCCGCTTTTTTTTGTGCGTCAACCGTCAGTGCTGGCATCGATAAATTCTGTTGGCACGTAGTTCGGTGATAAATCTTGGCCTTTTGCAAGCTGTTCAATGAGCGCCATTTGCCGCGGTATGCAGACCGTTTCTAAATCATAGTTTTCAATAATCGATTGTCGTGCGGCTTGCCCAAGTCGGTCTCGCAGCGGCGCATCATCAAGTAAACGGCAGACTGTATCCACCAATTCCATCGGCTTATGAAAATCAAACAGCAGAGCATTTTCGTCGTCACGCATCGCTTCCCTGACCGGCGGCGTTGATGAGGCCGCCATCGCGCAGCCGACGGCCATCGCTTCCATGGATGACCACGACAAAACAAAAGGATAGGTCAGATAAACATGAACCCGGGATACCTGCAGAAATTTAATGTAATCGTTATAGGGAAGACGGCCTAGGAAATGTGTCCGTGAGGTGTCGATTTTATGGCTGGCGAGCATTGATTGCCGCCAGGTGTCTGCATCATCGGGTTTTGAGCCATAACTAATGCCATCACCGCCAACGATCACAACATGTGCCTCGGGCCGTCGTCGCTGCAGCTCACCGAGGCCCTCCATGAATTTGTGAAAGCCACGGTATGGCTCCAAATTGCGGGCCATGTAGGTAATTACTTCGTCATTGCGGCTGAGTATTTTGCCCGTTGGCAATTGGAACGCCGCGTCTGGGTTGGGTTTGCAAATCTGGGTGTCAACGCCGTCATGTACCACTGACATGCGCTCGCGCATCATCCTTGGATGTTGTTGCCACTGCCATATGGTTGGCGAAATCAAGGCGTCAGCATCGATCGTAGAGAGCACCATATGCGTGTTTCGCAAACGCGATCGGCATATTCGGTCGATTGAAATTATATCTGGGTTTTCAAAGCCGATGTCGCTGTCTTTGCCGCGATAAAAGAATTCCGAAAAAATCTGCGTCGGGGTATATGGAAACACATCTTTGATAAACATTGCTTCACCCCAACCGGAGTGCGCACAGATGACGTCAGGAATAAATTGACTGTTTTTTAGGGTGCATAATACCTCGGCCACAGCTTGCCCATAAAGCAATTGGCCATCGAGATGATGGGTGTAGGCGTGACCTTCGCGCTTCTCCTCGCGGGCGGTGTCATATGACAGGCGGCGCACACCGGGCAAATTGATATCTTTGCGGCGGGTAATGAAGACCACCTCGTGTCCAGCAGCAGCTAGACGCGGCGCGAGGTGCTTATATTGACCTGGCATGTTTTGATGTATGAAAATAATGCGCATTGAGGGACACCCACGTTTTTTCTTGTGGCGATACCTTAAAACGACGCCGTTTGGCAACAGTTTACCGACCGCCCTTGCGGAAACAACCGATCGATTTGAAGGCCACGAACGGCAGCGGTTGGCGCAGTCGCCACGGTGGTGTAGATAGATTGTCATGAATCAACGTCGTTGCGATGGGCGGAAGTGATGAATAATCGAAGTCAAATTGCGATTTTGGGCTGTGGTCGGGTCTCTAATCGATACCGCGAAGTCTTCCGTGATGAGTTGCCGGATATCGCTGAAGTTGTGATGGCGGCGGATTTGGATGCCGAAAAAAGCAGTGATTTTGCCGCTGAGTTTGGCTGCGCCGCCGGCCAAGGCATCGACGATATTATCGCCGCCCGGCCTGACTTGGTGTGTGTGATGACGGAATCAGGCCATCACGCTGCACATGCGCTCGCATTGCTTGATGCCGGTTTAAATGTTTTGGTTGAAAAGCCTGTTGCGCTGCGGGTGGAAGACGCGGTCAAAATGCGTGAAATGGCGGCTGCGCGCGGCGTGCTTTGTGCGGTTGTGAAGCAAAACCGTTACAATCCAGCGATGCAATTTTTGCGAACCGCTGTCGATGACGGCCGGTTCGGCCGGTTGGTCACCGCTGGGGTGCGGGTCCATTGGTCGCGGGATCAGTCCTATTACGATGATCCGTGGCATGGCCGCTGGGCAATGGACGGTGGGGTGTTGACGCAACAGGCAATCCATCATTTGGATGGCCTGCAATGGCTTGCCGGCCCGGTTGCAAGCGTCTGTGCGCAGGGGCAGGCGGTGTTAAATAAACTGGAAGCTGAAGATACGGCGGTCGCCATTATCCGATTTGAATCCGGTGCTCTCGGCACCATCGAAGCGACCACCTCGGCACGGCCACGAGATTTTGAAGCCTCGCTGCATTTGGTAGGTGAGCGGGCGTTGGCAAAAGTCGGTGGGCAAGCGCTTAACCTGATCGAAACCTGGGAGCCGGTTATTCCGGAGGCCGGCGATGTGGATGTTGCAAAAACACACTCGCAGCAGGTGCCCTCAAGCTACGGCTTGGGCCATGGACCGCTGCTTCGCGACGTGATTAATGCGGTTGATAGTGGCGATCATAGTGCCATTGTGAGCATTGATGACGGCTTAAAGTCTTTACGCCTGGCGCACGCTCTTTATGCCAGCATGGAAACTGGTGGTTGGGTAGATTTGGCCGCTCAGCCATTGTCACGGCAGCTCGGTGTGGGACGCGCAGCGGGCAATCAATAAGCGCCCACGAAACCGACCGAAAAGGCTCAAAATCCAACGCGGGGACATTTCTATGGATGAATTGGCGGCCAAGCAAGCGGCTGAGGCTTTGGTTAATCGAGGCCGAGAGTTTCTGCGGGCTCGGGCGTCAGCGGCGGCGGCGAGACAGTTTCTGCGGAGCCAATTGATTGCGCCGGCAAACCTTGCGGCTGTTGTTAATCATGCCCTCTGTGACCAAAAACAGGCGCAGGCGGGCAAGCTTTTTTATCGGTCGTCAATTCTCGCCCCAAGCCATCCGGCCGTGTTAGCGAATTTTGGCGCCTGGTTTGCTCAATCATCTGATTGCAGTAACATGTTGCGTGCTTATCGGCGCTTGGCATTGGCGGTACCGGCAGATGCCCGCGGCGGAAATGGATTAGCAAAAGCATGGCTGATTGGTTGTGACCGTGATGGGCGGTTTCATGGGGCCGAAAAGCATGTCCATGAGTGCTTGCGGTGGGTCGGCGTACTGAAGCCGGACGATCAAAGATTACGCTTTCAGCGCGTACAGCTTTTGATCGCAAGTGGCGCCATGGATGCGGCACACAACCTGATGGCACCGGTGATTGCTGCCGGTCATGGGTCAATCCAGGCGACGATCCCGGATGATTTTGATCTCAGTTTTCTCAGTGTCCTGGCCAGTGATCATCAGGAGCAAGGCCGCCTAACTGAAGCGCTTGTTTACCTTGATTTGATTTTGTTTCGGGACCCAACCAATGCTACGGCACTTTTGCAAAGAGGGATTTATTTGCGCAGCCATGGCGCGTTATCCGAATCGTGCGACTCGCTGCGCTTGCTGCTGATTGCGCGGCCGCGATATTCGGCCGGCATGATCAGCCTAAAGATTACAGAGGTTGCGCAAAATCTACCGATCTGCGCGATCAGGCGTTTGCGCCAGTATTGCGTGTTGAAACCGCCGGCGTTTGTGGGCGCTGTATCTGAGATGTCGGCCTTAGGATTCCAGGCTGAGGAACCTAAATATGGTCAAAAAATGGCGATTCGGGGCATTCTCGCGTCACCGGATGAATGCACGAATTATCAGCATTTAGTGCGCTATTTGATCCAAAATGGGCTTTTCAAACCAGCTGGCCATATGCTCGCACGGTTGGAATTCATGGCGCTGTCCAGCATAACCTGCAATCTGTCAGGTTGGATGCACACGCATTTAGGGGAATACACCGCCGCCGAAAAGCGATTCCAACAAGCAATTGATCTCGATTTCGGCAATGTCTCGGCTCGGGTGAATTTGTCTATGTTACGGATAAAAAGTGGAGAAATTGAAAAGGCGCTCGCTGATTATGAGCTGCGTTGGCAGCTGAAATGGTTCAAATATCAGGGTTATGAGATGTACCCGCAACCAAGCTTGGATATCCCCGTTTGGGACGGATCCGATCTGCGTGGCAAGCGGATTTATGTCCGCGGCGAACAGGGCGTTGGCGATGAAATTTGGTTTACGGGTCTGTTGCCGGCGCTGATTGCCGGCGGCGCAGAAATTATATTCGAATGCACCCCAAAACTTGTGCCGCTGCTGCGACGTTCTTTTTCTGATGTAAAGATTTGCGGCCGAGGCATTGGCGCGCTGCCAACACAGAACGACGTGGATTACCAAATCCCAATTGGCTCACTCATGAAGTTTCTATGTGATAACAGTTACCAAGCGCCAACTAATTACCTCGCAGCGGATACAAATTTGGTGGCAGACCGGCGACGCCTGTATTCTGACAATGGACGTCAGAAAGTGATCGGTATCTCGTGGCGTTCCATAAAGCCACTACATCACCGATCGTTCGAGGCCTCTTTGCGCCACTGGCAAGCTCTTAAACACCTTCGAAACTGTGCATTTGTGAGCTTGCAATATGGTGATACCACAGAGGAGCGGGCCGCATTCAAGCAGGCGACGGGTATTGACATCGTGCATGATAATTCGATTGACACCTTCAACGATTTGGACGGCATGGCGGCGCAGGTGCAAGCTGTCGATGCAGTGATATCAATTGCTAACTCGACGGTCATGCTTGCCCATGCGATCGGAACACCAGCTTGGGTTGCGTTGCGAGCGCATCAAGAAGACTGGCGTTATCGGCTTTTCCATCAGCACAACAACTTATTGCCAAAATGTCGTCAATTTTGGCCGCGTGGCCCCCAAAATTGGGCGAAGACAATTGACGAGATTAGTGCCGATTTAAAATCGTTTTTGGCATCAGCCCAGCATTGACATTGCAGGCTGAAAGTTGGGTACACATGATAGGGTTGTTTGATTGCAACTAAAGTTGCCCCACGTGAGCGAGTGAACTGGCTCTAAACTGTGTCGAATTTGCAACAGATGTACTGTGTTGCATCGACACCTGCAAGAAATGTTTGAATGTTATCAGTGATCGCTTGCATCTGCGGAAAAGTCAGTGTATCACACAAACAATTCTCCAATTCAAAGCATGCTCAGCATGTAAGCGTTGGGTTAGTGAAGTCACCGGAAGAATGGTCGGTCGACTTTGTTTGTAGCGAATTTTTTGCCTCTTGGACGTAGGGGAGTTGCAACAATGGCAAATATTACAGGAACGACCGCGAGCGAGTCGATTACAGGCACCGCGAGTGCTGACACTATTACTGGCCTTGCGGGGGCAGATACCATTTCCTCACAGGATTCCGGAGACCTGATCTACGGTAACCAGGGCACCGACACGCTCTCTACAGGAGCAGGCACCGACACTGTGTTCGGCGGACAAGGTGCTGATTCCATCTTTGCGGGTACAGCAGATGATGTGGCCTATGGAAACCGCGGTGACGACACGATTAGTGGCGATACTGGTGCCGATACGTTGTATGGTGGCCAGGATAATGATAGCGTCATCGGCGGCGATGGTGCGAACGCCCTTTACGGAAATGCCGGGGCAGACACGATCGTAGACGGTTCCGGAGCATCGTTGATAGACGGTGGTGTAGGTAACGATGGCATTACTGGCGCCGACGGAGCTGACACTATTTCCGGTGGCGCAGGCGACGACTCAATGACGGGTGGCTCAGCCGCCGATATCATTTATGGTGGTGATGGCGCAGATTCGATAAAAGGTGACACCCAGAATGACCAACTGTTTGGTGGCGCAGGTAACGACACCATTACGGGGGGTGCTGGTAACGACCTCATCTATGGTAACCAAGGCGAAGACACAATTTCCACTGCCGCCGGCACGGATACTATCTTCGGCGGTCAAGATAATGACTCGGTCCTCGGGGCGGGTGACGCGCAACTTGCCTACGGTAACCTTGGAGAAGATACTTTGAAGGGTAACACTGGTGCCGATACCCTTTTTGGTGGTCAAGCCAATGATACCGTATCCGGCGGTGCCAATAACGATGTGCTTTACGGTAATGCCGGCGCCGATACAATTATCGGTGGGACTGGTGCTGACGCTTTGTACGGTGGTATTGGCAATGACACGATTGACTTTATCGGAACTGAGGGTGATACCGTTTCTGGTGGCGCTGGTGCAGACTCCATTAAAGGCGGAACCGGCGAGTCCAACACGACAACACACCCAATCATCTATGGTGGCGCCGACAACGATATCGTTGAGTATGCTGGCCATGCTTCTGGGTTCATCATTTATGGTGGTGATGGCGCAGATACAATCACAGCAAATGCTAACACTACCGGGGCTGCGACTTTCTACGGTGGTGAAGGTGCCGATAAAATTACTGCCAACGGAAACGCCAATACTCTTACCGATGGGGATGTTGTCTACGGTGGTACAGGGAACGATATCCTCGATGGTGTAGGCGGTGCAGATACCCTCTCAGGTGGTGAGGGTAATGACTCTCTTATCGCCGGACAGGGTAAAATGGTGTTGTATGGTGGTGATGGTGCGGATACGCTTACAAGCGATCAAATTCACGACACCACAGCTGACAACTTGATGATGTATGGTGGAGAGGGTGCAGATATATTCATGCTCTTCGATGCCAGTTCCACTGCTGCAGAGACCGCCGCTGTTGTTTCGGTCGCAGACTTTGAAGCGGGTGTTGACAAGATTGGCGTTGAGAGCGGCTACTTTACTGTGGAAAGCCCACTGTTTAACAATGATGTTAACGACGTTGTTCAAGCAGTTAACACCATTGGTTTGTTTACAACTGGTAATGACGTGAAAGTTCACTTAACCAGTGGTAACGCCAGTGAGTATCTTGAGATCACTATTCTTGGTGTTACATCAGTGTCGATTACGGACTTCGAGATTATCTAAGAGTTTAACAATACGGTGAGATGGGGGCTTCAAATGAAGCCCCCATTTTTTTCTAAAAACTTTCTATTTGAAAAATTTACCCTTGGGCTCCTGGTCCACTAGTTTAAGACCTGACCAAATCAGCTACACACTATCATGTTTGTCGTTGTAAAGTTGTCGCAAATTCGGTGCAAACTTTACTGTTACCACGCATAACAGATCCTAGACCTGATGTTGTTCGAGAGCGTGTTGTGGTGCGCCATAAAATTAAATGGCCAATAATTATGTGCATAGACCAAAACAATTTTTGAATTTAACCCCCAAATTGTGCCAGATCGACTTCTAGATCTTGAAATATCAATGCGGCGATCAACCGCATATAGCGTTAACTCCCGTGACCTTTTTCTCCGTTGTAGCAAATATGGGCGCTTATCTCTAAAAGTGTTGATGCCGACGGTTGGTGTTTATACCGGCCACTGATTGGGCAATTTTCAAAGCCATCAAGGTGGCTTTTGTGCTGTAGCCGGCCTTGCTAGCGTGATTTATATCTGGATCGGCATGTTTTTGTACCGTTGCTGTTGTTAGAGATGCTGGATAATATGACAATCGACGCAACATCATAAAACAGCGCGGGGTATATCTGTGGCCTTTTTGCCCTACTGCTTCAGTGAAGATTACCGGTGCGTTTCTAAGGCTACTTATATGCAAGGCTGACAGGTGACAGAATTCTCACGGCAATTTCTTGGGAGCGGTCAAAACGCTCACTTAAGTGGTCAGCTTGAAGAAGCAGGGAATCTGTTTCGTAAGCATATTCTTTTGGGACCTTCCCAGGTTCTCGGATATTCACACCTTGGCCATGTGATGCGTGATGAGCAGGATATGCGTCAGGCCTATCGCGCCTTTGTTTGTGCGGCATTCTCAAGTGATTTTACTGACCCAAGTCCGTGGACTGATTTAGCTTGGATTATGGCACAAATTGGTAATGAGGCAGGTGCATCGCAGCTCTATCAACTGGTCTTAGGCCGTTGGCCTGAGTTTCAGCCGGCACTTGTGCAATATGCGATCTTGTTGTTGACAGGCGCAGACCGTCAGGCGGCCAGACTATATTTGAAAAAACTTTTGGCACTTCCAAATTTAGGACCAGACCATGCTTTGAAGCTCGGCAGTTTGTCTTTGGAACAACGTGCCGCACGAGACGCGCGGCCCTTCTTTCAGCGCGCCCTAAAGGGAAGTATTTATCAACGTCTCGCCGGCGTGCGTGGTTTGGCGTTATCCAATACCCGCCTTGGCGATATCCCCAAAGCACGGCGGTATCTCAGAATGTCACTGGTTGCCTCACCACAAGACCGAGAAATTACAAAAATTTACGGTCTTCTTGGGGCGCAAAAAACGCCATTCGGCCGGCAGCTGCAATGGTGCCGTCAAGGATTGTGTCTGATCGCTGACGACGCAAGTATTTTAAACACCTTAGGACGACTTTATCTGACTAGCGGCGACCTTGCGCTGGCCGAGGAATTAAGCCGGCAGTGCCTCCACATTGCCGGCCACACATATGATGCCATCGAGCTGCGTGCAGATGTGTTCTTGAACACACGCCGCCACTCTCAGTTATTGTCTCTGGCACAGGCGGTTTTGGTGGAAAGCCAGTCCGATAACGCTGTCTGGAATAAATTGACGATCTCATTAACGCAGTTAGAGCAAACAAACGCCGCCATTCACTTCACCTTAAAAACGGTTCGGCTGTTTCCTGAAAATGCGGTCAATTATTATAATCTTGGTCAACTCTACTATCAAATTGAACAAGTTGATTTAGCCGCCCCCTGGTTGTGCAAGGCGGCGCTTCTTCGACCAAACTATGATAGACCTTACAACCAACTTGGCCTCTGTATTGGCGGCGAGGCAAATAATGTTGCCGCTGATGGGCTCAGTCGCCGGGCGTTGTTTTGTAACCCGCAATTAGCAACAGCTTGGCTTAATCGTGGCATATATAATGCCAGCCTTGGATATATGCAGCAGGCGTTCGATTTCTTTCAAAAGGCCATTGCCTGCAAGGATGGGAACTATCCTGACGCCTATTATAATATGTCTATGAGATTGCTCTCATTCGGCGCCTTGAAGGAAGGATATGACTTATATCGTTGGCGTTGGAAATCGCCATCCTTCCCGGCAAAAATGCGGGGGTTTCCGCAACCAGAATGGCCTGGGCCGGAACATGCTGACGCTGCGAATGTCATTATCTACATGGAACAGGGGATGGGCGATGAGGTGATGTATTCATGGTTGTTCAGTGAACTTCAGACACATACACGCACGCTCACCGTTGAATGTGACGCGCGGCTTATACCGACCTTTGCCCGCACCTATGATGCGATCAAATTTCTGCCGCGTGACCTAGAAGCACTTAAATATCCAACGTTTCCGGTGATCGAATACAGCGCGCCCATCGCCAATACGGCACGTCACTTCGTCCCGGAAATCGAGGCTTTGATCCGCGCCGCGAAAGCACAACCCGTGGCCAAAGGTGCGCGGCGGACGCCGCGCCTTCGCACCGACCCCGAGCGGCGTGCGCATTGGCAAAATTATCGGCAAAAACGCTTTGGTGATAAATTTGTGGTTGGCATTGCCTGGCGCAGCGGCTTGAACAATCGTATCCGCGACCGGCAATACCTCAGCCCTGAACAAATATCCGCAGCATTCGGTTTTGATGTTGCTGTCGTCAACTTACAGTATTCATATACGGCGGATGAACATGCGGCATTCTCTGCGCTAAGCAAGGTCCATCACTTTGATTTTGATACCCCGCCGGGTATTGATCTGAAGGATGATCTTGATGATCTGTTCGCACTGATTGAGACTGTCGACCTAATCATTAGCCCGTTAATATCCCTGCCATGGATGGCCGCTGCCGTCGGAACCCCTTCCTATGTTTTTCGTTTTGATGAAATTGGTCGAATTTGGCAGCAACTCGGGACAGATTTTGTGCCTTTCGGCCCTGGTATTGAGCTGTTTTTTCGTTATCCAAATCACACCTGGGACCCGGCGATTAGCCAAATTAAATCTGAGTTAGGCAAACTGGTTGCCCAAAAAGCGGAAGCCAAGTGACCGCTGTTGCCGCCGCTACGCCATTGTCGTGACACTTTCGTATCATAACAGCCCGTGTGGCCGCCCGTGCCAGCCTGTTCGCACGCTGTGATGACAGCACCCGGCGGGGTTGAAAATGATGCTGACGTTTTATGCCAAATATGTCAATTTAAGGCATGTGAATGCCTGTTGCCGGCTTTGTCATCGGGATAATTTTTCGGTCAAAAGCGGTGTTAGAAGAATTAAAAAATGATGCTGTAAAGTCATCTAGCTCAGGGGGTAGGAATGTTAAAATACGCAGTGGGCTTGGCGGTTGCCTTGGCGCTTTCCAGCGGCCATGTGCATGCGCGCCAAGATGGGGTTAAAATCGGCTTTGTAACCACACTCACAACGCCCGCCGGGGTGCTTGGCAAAGACATGGTTACGGCTGCTGAAATCGCTCTTGCGCATATCGGCGGTAAAATGGGCGGTAAAGACGTTGACTTTATTGTTGAAGACGATGGTTTCAAGCCAGATACCGGTAAACAGAAGACCGATAAGCTGGTGAAAAGCGATAAGGTTGATTTCGTTACCGGGTTTATCTGGAGCCATGTCCTTTTGGCGTCCCGTAAATCGGCCTTAGATAATGGTAAATTCCTCATCAGCGCCAATGCCGGGCCCAGTCAATTGGCGGGCAAGCTTTGTCATAAAAACTTTTTCTCCTCATCGTGGCAGAATGATCAAAATCCGATGAATACCGGTATTGTGCTGAACCAAGCCGGGGTGAAAAAGCTGTATATTATGGCCCCTAACTACGCTGCCGGCAAAAACATGGTCGCCGGGGTTGAGCGGACGTTTAAAGGTGAAATCGTCGGCAAAGATTTGACCAAATGGGGTAAAGACGCACAGCTTGATTTCTCGGCTGAATTGGCGAAAGCCAAAGCATCGGGTGCGGAAGCGTTGTTTGTTTTCTACCCCGGCCCTGCCGGTCCGGCCCTAATCAAGCAGTATGAGCAAGCCGGTCTGCGCGATCAAATTCCACTTTATACCGTGTTCACCGTTGATGCGCTGTCCTTAAGCCGGTTGCAAAAAGCCAATCTTGGCGGTGTGCTTGGCTCATTCAACACCATGTATTGGGCACCTGACTTAGATAACCCCGCGAACAAACGTTTCGTTACGGATTTCAAGAAAAAGACAGGCCGCTACCCAACCCATTATGCGGCCCAATCCTATGATGCGATCATGCTGATCAAAAGTGGTGTTGATGCTGTGAATGGTGACATGTCGAATAAAGACGGCATTCGCGCAGCAATGAAAAAAGCCGATTTTGACTCGGTCCGTGGTGCATATTCCTACGGGTCCAATCACTTCCCGGTGCAAAATTTCTACCTGCGCCAGGTGAAGGCCGATGCTGACGGTACATGGTTTGTTTCCAATGTCAGAACCATCTCGGAAAATCATCAAGATACATATTTTTCGAAATGTAAGATGTAAGCATCTTTGGGGCTGGTGAGCGGCTATGTCGCTCACCAGTTTGCCATCGCCCGAAGCGGGTCATACATTTATGCTGATCGCGAGCCGCCGGATTGTAGGTGATCGCGCAGGATTGGCAGGAGACGCGGCGCAGAGGATGGACGGGACATTGTTGATCACCCAGCTGCTAAACGGCTTGCAGCTTGGGGTATTGCTATTTTTGCTGGCGGCGGGACTGTCTCTGATTTTTGGAATCATGGACTTCGTGAATCTTGCCCATGGCTCGCTTTATATGGTTGGGGCATTTTTTTGCGCGACATTTGCCGCCTGGTTTGACTCCTTCGTTCTGGCGGTGTTGGTGGCCATTCCGGCAACCGCAATTGTCGGTGTGATTGTCGAATGGGTTGTTGTGCGCCATTTATATCGCCGTGATCACCTCGACCATGTCTTAGCGACCTTTGGTCTGATCCTTTGCTTTGATGCCTTAACGCAGATGATCTGGGGTGAAAATGGCCTGACGGTGGCTTTGCCCGGTTATCTTGATGGCCGCGTGATGCTGCCGGGCGATATTGCAATTCCGACCTATCGCTTGGTGATCATTGCCGTTGGCTTAAGCGTTGCGGCTGCCTTATTTGGCCTGATCACGCGGACGCGGTTAGGCATGCGGATTCGGGCAGGGGCGAGCAATCGCAAAATGATTGCTGCTCTTGGCGTCAATATCGAGCTCCTGTTTACACTGGTTTTTGCCCTTGGCGCGGCCTTGGCAGGGCTGGCTGGGATGATGATTATGCCGATCACTGAAGCCTCGATCGGGATGGGTAATCAGATCATCATCGTTGCTTTTGTGGTCGTGGTGATCGGCGGTCTTGGCTCAATCAAAGGGGCGTTTTTAGCGGCCCTGCTGGTTGGCCTGATCGATACGCTCGGGCGGTCTTACTTAGACAGCTTATTTAAGCTGTTTATGAGCGCGCAAAATGCCGAAACCTCGGCCCCTGCGGTGTCCGCGATGTTAATTTATATTTTGATGGCCGTGATCTTGGCGCTGCGGCCGCAAGGTTTGTTCCCGCCCAAGGGGCGGTCGGGATGAGCCCTTTCAGTAACTGGCGAGCCGACCGATGGGTGATGGTGCTGGTCCTGGTAATCCTGGCGCTGGTGCCTGTCTTTGTTGCTTTAAGCGGCAATTATTTTTATCTCGACGTGGCCACCCGCCTAATCATTCTGGCCATCGCCGCGGTCAGTCTCAATTTAATCCTCGGCTATGGAGGGATGATTAGTTTTGGGCATGCTGCCTATCTTGGCATTGGTGCTTATGCGGTCGGCATTCCAGCTTATTACGAAATTTATGACGGCTATCTGCAAATTACGCTGGCGGTTGTTTTATCGGCATTGTTTGCCTTGATTACCGGGGCGATTTGTTTGCGCACACGTGGCATCCATTTCATCATGATCACCATGGCGTTCTCGCAAATGCTGTTCTTTGGCCTAGTTTCAATCGAAGAATATGGCGGCGATGATGGTCTTGTGATTGAGTATCGGAGCGAATTTTCCGGGCTTCTGGATTTAGAGCAGGCAACCCAGCTATATTATGCGGCGTTGGTCTCGTTGGTGGTGTTTTTATTCCTGATCGGCAGACTGATCCAAGCGCGTTTTGGAATGGTCATCCAAGGGACCAAGGGCAATGACCGGCGCATGCGGTCGCTTGGTTTTGATACCTATCGTTATCAACTTGCCTGCTATGTGATTTCCGGCGCGATCTGCGGCTACGCCGGTGCGTTGCTTGGTAATTTTACCAATTTTATCAGCCCCGAGATGATGGATTGGACACGGTCGGGTGAGTTAATTTTCATGGTTGTTTTGGGTGGTGGCGGAACCTTATTTGGTCCGGTAATAGGGGCTGCCGCCTTCATCCTGCTCGAGGAAGTCTTGTCGGGCCTCTGGCTGTATTGGCAGTTTATTTTTGGCCTGATCTTAATTCTCGTGGTGATTTTCGCCAAGCGTGGCTTGATGGGATTACTGTCTAACGGACGAGGACAATAGACCCATGTCAGACGGCTTTCTGCAGTTAACGGATGTGCACAAATCCTTTGGTGGCGTCGCGGCGACGGATCATATTGACCTCAGTGTTACGGCAGGCGAGGTCCATGCCATCATTGGCCCAAATGGCGCCGGCAAAACGACACTAATCTCGCAACTCGCAGGCGAGCTGCGGCCCGATGGTGGGCGGATTGAACTGCAGGGGCGCGACATCACCAATCTGTCTGCCGCGGCCCGGTCGCATCTCGGTGTTGCGCGCTCTTTTCAGATTACCTCAATCATTCATGAGTTAAGCGTGCTGGATAATGTGTTGCTGGCGGTGCAGGCGCATGCCGGTCACTCGTTTCGATTTTTTGGTTCCGCTCGCCGCGAGGCACGCTTGGTCGAGCCGGCACGGGCAACGCTGGCACAAGTTGGCTTGGCAGATTATGCCGATCATCCCGCCGGGCCCATGTCCCATGGCGCTCACCGGCAATTGGAAATTGCGATGGCACTTGCTTCCCAGCCGCGTTTGCTGCTGTTGGATGAGCCGATGGCCGGCATCGGTCCTGATGAAGGCCAGCGGATGATTGATATTTTGGGGGCGTTGAAAGGGCAAACCACTATGCTGTTGATTGAGCATGACATGGATGCTGTTTTTGCGCTTGCCGATCGCATCAGTGTTTTGGTCTATGGCCGCATTATTGCCACCGATACACCTGCGGCGATCCGCAATGATGAAAATGTTCGGCGGGCTTATTTGGGCGAGCCGGTGGAATGCTAAAGATTGCCGATATATCGACCAGCTATGGCGTTAGCCAGGTGCTGTTTGGCGTTAATTTTGAAGTTGGCGTCAACGAAGTGGTGACCTTGCTTGGCCGTAACGGCATGGGTAAGACGACCACAGTGAACACCATTATGGGATTGTTAAAGCCGACAGACGGGCAGATTACTTTTGAGGGTCAACGGCTGGATAAACTGCCGTCGTTTCAGATTGCCCGCCTTGGCCTTGGCTTGGTCCCCGAAGGCCGGCAAGTTTTTCCAAATTTAACGGTCACGGAGAACCTGCTGGCAAGTGCCGCCAACTGGCGGCAAGCCGCCGATCCGTGGACGGCTGCACAGATTTTTGGCATTTTCCCTGAACTTGCCGCCCGCCAACAGTCAATGGCCACATTGCTGTCCGGCGGTGAACAGCAAATGCTGGCTATTGGTCGGGCGTTAATGACAAATCCAAGACTGTTAATTTTAGATGAAGCAACCGAAGGTTTGGCACCGATGATCCGGCAGGAAATTTGGGCCTGTTTGGCGCGCTTGAAGGCGGCTGGGCAGTCGATCCTTGTGATCGACAAGAACATCGATGATTTGCAGCGCATTGCCGACCGCCACTATATTTTGCAAAAAGGCCAGATCGTCTGGTCAGGCGATAGTGCGGCTCTGGTGGCGGATGAGCAGATTAAGCACACTTATCTTGGTCTTTAGCCCGCCGGCCGGTGTCGCGGGCTCTTACAGGGCCTCTTTTAAATAGCTATCAACGACAGCGAATAAGGCCCCACGCTGGTTTTCTAGCGGCAGTGAATGGCTGCCTTCGCCAATCACCACATAACGGCGTTCGGCGGCACTCGTTAGTCGTTGAAAAACGTTCCAGCCTTGCTCCGGCGTGGTTTCGTGATCCCATTCGCCCATGATGACCATGGTTGGCGGCGTGATTGCCGCCGGCTCATAGGTTGGTATATTCTGCGTCCAATAGGTTTGGATATCTTTCACAACCCCTGCCGGTACCCGCAGTATTTGCGGCTTCTCAGGGCTGTTTGCAGGGTCGCTTGCTAAGGTTGCGGCGACCCAAGCATCAATCCGGCCAGGCGGCACAACCGCAGCGATTTGCGCCTCACTCAGGCCGATCACCCAGCGTGCCGCCGCCGCCGCTGAATCAACCAAGCGATAGGCCCCCAACGCCCCGTCCACCCGAACACCGCGCGGCTCAATATTGGTCCATAGGGCGCCAAGAAGGATCAAGCGGCTAATTTTATCGCCATGGGCGGCAGCGACACCGCCGCAGATTGCTGTCCCCCAAGAATAGCCAATCAGCATAATCTGTTGCTGGCCGGTGGCGGCCAAAATGTAGTCAATGGCGCTGATCACGTCGGCCTCGGCGTCGGCGGTATCGGTGAGCGGTGGATTATATGCCGCCCGTGCATCCATGGCTGCCGGTCGATCAGCACCGCCGTAGCCAAGTAAATCAATCGCCCAGCAGTCGAAGCCATCAAGGGCCATACGGTCCATCCATGACAACCCGTCAACGCTGTAATCATAGGTTAAACTGGCAGCGTAGGTGGCACCATGAACGAACAAAACGACGCCGGCATAGCCGCTGGTTTCGGCGTTCGACTTTTTATGTCGCAGTAAGAATTGTTGATCGGCAATGGCGCTGCTGTCGAGGCGGTGGTCAGTTTGCAAAACAAGGGTCATCAAAGCTACCTTCAGACGTGGCATGGGTGGTCGATCGTAGGGCTGCAACACAGCCTGCGACTTTTTGGAGCAGGGCAGATTGGCATAAAACCGTCAAACAGAGTCGCATATCACCTTGATCCCTTTGCGGTAGCGTGTTGTGCTGCGCAGGGATCACAGTCGGTTAACGGATGATAAATGTCACGCTACAGTATTTGGAAGCTTATCGGGCAAGCCTTGCGCGGCCATCAAGATTGGAGCCCGGCGTGGCGTAACCCCGAACCGGCCCGGCATTATGACGTGGTCATCGTCGGCGGCGGCGGACACGGCCTGGCGACAGCGTTTTATCTCGCCAAACACCATCAAGTCGGGCGTATCGCGGTGCTTGAAAAAGGCTGGCTTGGGGGCGGTAACATTGGCCGTAATACCACCATCGTGCGGTCCAATTATTTGCTGCCCGGCAACAGCAAAATGTATGAAAAATCCCTCAAACTGTGGCACCAGTTAAGCCAGGAACTAAACTTCAATGTGATGTTTTCCGCCCGCGGTGTGCTTAACCTGGCGCATTCGGATGCGCAAGTTGACGCCCATGTGCGGCGCGGCAATTCGATGCGCTTGCAAGGCATTGATGCGGAATGGATGACACCGGCGGATATCGCCCGGGAAATGCCCTGTATCAATCTTGATCCGAACATGCGCTTCCCTGTCTTTGGCGGCTTAATGCAGCGGCGTGCCGGCAATGCGCGGCATGATGCGGTGGCCTGGGGGTTTGCGCGCGGTGCTGATATGATGGGCGTCGACCTGATCCAAAATTGCGAGGTTACAGGGTTTCGGCGGAACGGCGGCGAAGTGACTGCGGTCGAAACCACCCGCGGCGTCATCGAATGCGGTAAGCTGGCGCTAGCGGTGGCCGGCAGCACCACCACCTTGACTGAGAAATTAGGCTTCAAAGTGCCGATTGAAAGCCATGTGCTGCAGGCTTTTGTGAGTGAATCCGTAAAGCCCCTGGTCAATCACGTCGTCACCTATGGCGCCGGTCATTTCTACATCAGCCAGACCAATAAGGGCGGCCTGATCTTTGGTGGTGATTTGGATAAGTATAACTCCTACGCGCAGCGCGGAAACTTGCCGCTTGTCGATCATGTGCTCAGCGCCGGGGTGGCGATGGTGCCGCAAATCTCCCGTTTACGGATGTTGCGCTCATGGGGCGGCATTATGGACATGACCATGGATGGCTCACCGATCATTGATAAAGCGCCGCTCGATAATGTTTATCTGAACTGTGGCTGGTGCTACGGCGGCTTTAAGGCAACACCTGGGTCGGGTTGGTGCTTTGCTCATACCATCGCCAATGATGCACCGCATCCGTTCAATGAAGAGCTGTCCTTGCGCCGCTTTGAGACAGGCTATCTGTTAGACGAGCCAGGCAACGGCCCGACCCCTAAACAGCATTAGAGGCTATCGCACATGTTGATGATCGACTGCCCTTTTTGCGGGCCACGCAGCCACGATGAATTTAGTTATGAAGGTGATGCAACGAAGGAGCGCCCGGCGATTGGCGGCGACGGCGATATGGCCGCGCATCTCGACTATGTCTACATGCGTGACAACCCGCGCGGGCTGCATGTGGAATATTGGCAGCATGTCAACGGCTGCCGGGCGTATCTGAAAGTCCTGCGTGATACCGTCAGCCACCAGATTATCGCCACCGGCCTGCCGGATGCCGAGCTGACCGCGCCACTTGCCGAGCAGGAGGGCGAGGGATGAGAAAAATTATTGATCAACTGGCGGATCTCACCACCGACCGCCAAGACTTACGGTTGCCGCGTGGCGGCCAGATCGATCGTTTATCGCCGATTAGCTTTCAGTTTAACGGCATTACCCTGCAGGGATATCGCGGCGACAGTCTGGCGTCGGCATTGCTTGCAAACGGTGTTCGTCTGGTTGGCCGGAGTTTTAAATATCATCGCCCGCGAGGGATTTTGACCGCCGGCTCTGAAGAACCGAACGCACTGGTTGAACTGCGCAGCGGTCCGCGCCGGGAGCCGAACACCCGGGCGACCGTGGTCGAATTGTTTCCCGGGCTCGAGGCACGTAGCCAGAACAGTTGGCCGCATGTCGCCTTTGACGCTATGGCCGTCAACCAATTTGCGGGACCGCTGTTTGCGGCCGGCTTTTATTATAAAACATTTATGGGCTCAGGGCTGAAAACATGGATGTTTTTCGAACGTATCATCCGCCGGGCAGCAGGCCTTGGGCGGGCCGCCGAAAGCGCCGATCCTGATATCTATGACCGTATGCACCAGCATTGTGATGTGCTGGTCATCGGCGGTGGTGCCGCCGGCTTGATGGCTGCTAAGGCAGCGGCCGGCGATGGCTTGCGGGTGGTCATTGTCGATGAGCAAAATAGCCTTGGTGGTCGGTTGCTAAGTGAGCGGGAAACCGTTGCTGGCCAAGCAGGGGCCAATTGGGCCAGTGAAATGGCCGCCGCCCTGGCCGAGATGCCGGGGGTCAGTGTGCTGACGCGGACCACTGCTTTCGGTATTTATGATGATCAATGGGTCGGCGCCGTCGAGCGTGTTGCCGATCA